>JABDKH010000320.1 GCA_013002345.1 Rhodothermales bacterium | reverse complement strand
GCGATGCCCGGCCCGGTAAACTCGACCACCGCATTCAGGACTTCGCCCTGATTGTACAGCCCGCAAAGCGTGATGATGACATCCTTCCCCGCGGCTCCATCCCGAAGCTCCCCGGTCAGGACGACCTGGATCGTCCTCGGGATCTGCCACCAGAACTCACCGGTCGCCCAGATCGCCGCGGCATCTGTTCTCACGACGGGAGTACCGAGCGCGCCGAGCGCGCCATACATGTTCGAATGAGAATCCGAGCCCACAACCAGTGACCCGGGCAATACGTACCCGTGAGAGACCATCACCTGATGGCTGATACCGGTCCCGGCCGGATAGAAATCGACACCGTGCGCTCGAGCGAACGACTCGATGTTGCGGTACTTCCGAAGATTCTTATCAGAAACGTTCTGGATGTCGTGGTCGATTGCGAAGACGGGTTGGCGCGGATCGAAAATGCGTTCCGCCCCTATCGCTGTGAACTTGTTGATGACGGCTGCCGAGTTGTCATGCGTCATCACGTGTCGCGGCCTGAGCGACACCACGTCTCCGGTTCGCAACGCCCTGGACGGACCCGCCGTCATGTGGGCGTTCGCAATCTTCTCGGCGATGGTCTGTCCCATCGTTCATTTCCCCCAGGTGTCGGCTTTGCAGAGGTCCATGAGGTCGGATATCGACGAAATGTCTTCCAGAGACCAGACTGCGTCTTTGAGTTGAGTCCGTGCTTCCATCGACATCACGGGTGATGCCAGCGCGTCAAACTTGTCTTCGATTTCTCTGTCGGTCAACGGGTTACGCGGGTCTCCCTTCGGGTAGTCGAGCGTCTTTGTGAACTCGCGACCATCCGTCGTCAAAATTTTCACCACCACGCGTTGCAGCGCCGGAAACACCTTTTCGATTTCCTCATCCGCTACAACTTTGACCTTGTTGAGTTGAGCGCGGATGTCTTCTGCGAGAATCCGCTCCTGGGTGAACTGCGCAGGTGTGACCTGCCGGTCCACGATGGCAGCCGCAATGACGTAGGGCAGGCTGTGGTCGGCCGTTTCCTTACTTCTTGGGTCATACTTGGATGGGTCGGCCAGGATGTCCGCGGCGCGGGCGAGTGAATGAATGGTGACGGTGTCGATGTCATCGGGTGCCAGATCATTGTCAATAACAAGGTCAAGCACAGCCGAGATCGGTGTATGCGTCAGCGCTTCCGTTGGGAAGGCCTTCATGCCGCACCGTTCGATCCGCCACGAGTCACCCAGTCCATCGACCAGGATATTCAGTTTCCACTCAGGACCGAAGCAGTGGACCAGCCCCTCTTTGCCATCGATGACATGCTCCGGTCCGGTATAACCTTCCTCCGCCAGCAGCGCTGCCAGAACTCCACTCTGCGTCGCCATCGGATCGACAGTATTCTTCATCATCGTGAGCTTCCCGGCCGTGACGGCGCCGAGTGTCGCGTGGCGGGAGGCCGAGATGCCAATAGCGTGCTGGATTTTGTCCCATGACATGTCGAGCATCCTGCCTGCCACAATGGGAGAGACGAAGGCCGTCAGTGTCGCGTGGTGCCATCCTCGTTCGCGGATGCCGGGAAAAGCGGCCTCACACAGACGCATTTCGAACTCGTGACCGAGCACAATTCCGACGATGAGGTCTTTGCCCGTGCCACTGGCTCGTTCTCCACACGCCATCGCGGCCGGGATGATATCGGACGGATGCGACGGGTCCTGCTGCCAGTAGATGTCGTTATAATCCATCACGCGGACCATCAGCGCGTTGGCGAGCGAAGCCGTCACGGGATCTGTTTTCTTTCCCGTGCCGATAACGGTCGCCTTCCCGTTGCCACCGGTTCTGGTGAGCACTTTGAGCGCGATATGCGCGTCCTCTTGCTGGAGACCCCCAAGTGCGCAGCCCAGCGAATCGAGCAGGTAGCGTCTGGCCTCGGCCACAGCACGCTCACCAATGTCTTCAAACTGCAGATCAGCCGCCCAGCGGGACATCGTTTCTGTAATCGTACCGGACATAGTCAGACTTCCTCTTAGAGTGTTTTGCGATTTGGGCTAGCCCGCGAGATTCTTGAAGGGCAGGTAGCTCATGAAGTCGGCATGATGCACGATGATCGCTTCCGTGGAGCGTGTCACGAGATCGCCTTCTGCCGCGTGTGCCGCGATGATGTGGCAGACGGCGTCAGGAACTCCGCACTCCATCGCGACGGCGACGCCCGTAAATGGGTGTCGGAGCGCTTTGCCGCGCGGACTTTGTCGGGCCTGGCCGTCGACGATCTCGTACTCTAGCAGCTTTCCGACGTCGGCGAGAATAGCGCCGGCGATTACGGTATCCATATCAATGGGAAGACCCTTGCCGAGGAACTCCTGCATGGCTTCGGCTGAGCGGCGGGCGATGTGGACGACGCATCGCTTGTGCTCCATGAAAGTTGCCGGGCAGTTGGGGACAAGCAAGGTGAACGGGATGCGCTCCAGATCGTCCGGAGACAGGGGACTTCGGTCGAGAGCAACTTTCCAGGTCAGCCTCGTGTTTTCCCGGAGGGTGTCATCCTGAATCCACGCGAGTTCAGGCCAGAGGCGATCGACGGCTTCGGTCAATGGATTATCCTCGTTGTGATGCCGACTGCCGCACTCAGGCGACAGGCGATTGGCGGGTACGGCTTCCTTCGGCCGAGAGCATACGCCGG
>JABDKH010000319.1 GCA_013002345.1 Rhodothermales bacterium | reverse complement strand
GACGTAATTCGGAGTACGCGTCGCCCCGGCGCAGCAAGCGAGAACGTCGATGCCGCTGTCGGCCAGCTCGTACGACAGCGCCTCCGAGAGGGAGAGCAAGTAGGCCTTCGTCGCCGCATACGTTGCGATTCGTGCGGATCCTTGAAAGGCAGACAGCGACGTCATGACGACGATCCCGCCCCGTCCGCGATCGAGCATGAGCCGCCCCAGTGAGTGAATGAGTTCGGTCGCACCACGTGTATTGACGGCAAGCGTCTGCATGTGATCTTCGACGGTCGCATCCAGAAACGGACCGATCGTCGACGCCGCTGCGTTGTACACCAGCAGTCCGATCTCGCAGGAAGCGGCCTCCTCGATGAACCTGACAGACGATCCGGCGTCTCCGAGATCGGCCGTGATCGCAAGCACATCGATCTGATGCGATTGACTGAGGCGCGAGGCAAGATCCTCTAACTTTTCGGCACGCCGCGCCACAAGGACCAGGTTCAGTCCGCATCTCGCGAGAGCTGATGCAAAGGCTTCTCCCAATCCCTCCGACGCCCCGGCAACCAGGGCCCACGGACCGTAACGCTGCCTGAACCTGTCAGTCACTGTTGCTCCGCGCAGCTCGGGTAAAAGGATGTTTTGCGGTCATCCGCGCAATGATGATGAGAGGAAAGATGATCCATGCGGCATTTGCGGCTACGACGATGAACGGATACGGCGCGGGGTACGCTCCAAAGAACTCCTCACCAAGGATAATGGTGACGTTCGTGATCATGACGGAGGCGTAGACGACTGCCGGAATACGAATCCACTCCTTTCCTTTCGAAAAAGCGTAAATCCCGATCACGTAGAAAGGCCCGAAGAACAGCGCATCAATCCAGATCGTCATCACCCACCACATCGGTCGCGCCATCAACAGTGGGTCAAAATTCCTTCCCCACCAGTGGGCGAGGTCGATGATCATAGCAGGCGGCCAGAATGGATACTCGAAATCACTCGTGTCCTGGATCAGCAACTGCTCAAGATCGAACGTGTATGTGATGAACACGAGGTTGAACCAGAAAAACCCCAGGATCAGGAAGTCGATCTTGCGTTCGACAAGGTAAAGGGTTTGTCTCGCGTCCGGACCTGTGCGATCAGCTCGGGAGTTCAAAGTATCGTGTTGGCGGTTGAAGTGTTAGTTTCAGTTCCGGTCGACACGCACGCTGCGGCCGACACGAATGGTTCTGCGAAACGGTACGAGAAAATACAATGAGAATGTGGGATGCGGATGAGGGTGCCTTGCTTCGAGCAAGCATGTCGGTGCTATTGTTCTCGCTCCTGTTTACCGGAGCGCTTCTGTCCGGATGCGCGGAAGCGGACCGCCCGCCCCGCGAAGCTGAAGTGAGGGCACTGATCGCACGGGCCGAAGGGTTGGCTGAAGATCGCAACCTGGAAGAATTTCGCGAGCTCATCTCCGAAGAATACAGCGATTCACGCGGCAACAACCGGGAGTCGGTGCTTCTGGTACTGAACTACTACATGTCGGCCAATCGCTCGATACATCTTCTAACGCGTGTACCGCAGATCAACTTCGTTGACTCTACGCATGCCGACCTCCTCGTCTTTGTCGCCATGGCGGGCCGCCCCATCGCTGGGACGGATCAACTATCAGGTATGAACGCCGATCTGTACCACGTCTTCACGTCGGTCGTCGAGGAGGATGACGGTTGGAAGATTTCCGCGGCTCGCTGGGCCCGTGGATGGGAAGCGGAGCTCGATGGAGGAACCGCGACCAACCCACTCGGCCGCCGCTAGTCCTGGATCACGCTCGTATTTTCGAGATCGGCTTCAATGACGCGAAGAGGTAAAATGGCCATGGGTGAATCTGTGCGAGTTACAGTCTGGAACGAGTATCTGCATGAGTTGGAGAACGACGTTGTCCGGGCGATCTACCCGGATGGAATTCATGCTGTACTCGCGTCGGGCATCGCCTCGCGGGGCGATTTCGCGTGTCAAACCGCGACACTGGCGGAGCCCGACCATGGACTCACAGAGGCCGCGCTCGACCGTACCGACGTACTCGTTTGGTGGGGTCACAGAGCGCACGACCGCGTTGCCGATGACGTAGTCGATCGTGTTTACCAGAGTGTGTTAGCCGGCATGGGGCTGGTAGTGCTGCACTCAGGCCATTTTTCGAAGATCTTTCGCCGCTTGATGGGGACCAATTGCTCCCTGAAATGGAGAGAGGCCGGTGAAAAGGAACGTATCTGGAATCTGGCCCCGTCTCACCCCATCATGGAGGGCGTCGCGGATCATTTCGAATTGGAACGGGAAGAGATGTACGGGGAGCGCTTTGATGTGCCGGAGCCCGAGGAGCTTCTCATGATTTCGTGGTTCCAGGGCGGCGAGGTGTTCAGATCAGGATGTACATGGCGAAGGGGACACGGCCGCATCTTCTATTTCCGGCCCGGACACGAAACGTATCCTACCTATCACGACGAGAACGTGCTGCGCATCATCGCGAATGGATGCAGGTGGGCGCGGAGACGGGTGTCGATGGACACGCAGGATGCCCCGAATGCCGAGCCGCTTGAGGAGGTCCCGGATCAGGACGAAGATTTGATTCTGTGAACCGCATACGGTGCTTGCTCAACGCAGGAAAACAGCCCTCAGGCCGAGCGCACGAACTCCCGCCCGATAGCGAAGCTCGACAGCACATACAGTTCCAGTCCGAAAGGTAGATAGCCCAGATATCCCGGCAGCGGCATCTCGAAGACGTACAGGAAGTCGACCCCCGGAGTATGGTAGGTCCACTTCGGATACGAGTAATAATTCCAGAACTCCCAGAAGACGCCGCACAGGAGAGCGCCAAGGGCCAGTGACACGACCGGTCGCCAGTCACCGTGGTTCAGATAACGGAAGATTGAGGGGCGCCCGAGCCACTGGTTGACGGGTTCCAGCAGGAAGAACACGACGCCCCACACAAGCGGGTAGAAATATGTGGGCCATGCCCACACCAGTGCGGCTGAAACGACTCCAAGGAAGACGAGGAGCAACCGGAGAGACGGCGTGGATCGGACGACCGCCCCATTGCGCAACGCGGATATCGACTTGAAAGAGGCCACCAACTCCGCCGCTCCGAACACGGCGGGTATGACGGTCGAGAACGAGAGGGTTGCCAGGAAGAAGTATGCCAGGTCGCTGAACTGCTCCCTCCCCACGTAGATCCAGTTGCCCGTCCTGAGATTGAACAGCTCGAAAAGCCACCACACAGGTGCCGAGACGACGAACAGCAGGACGAAGTCCTTCCACGATCGCGTGATGATCGAGGTGCCTGTTCTTCGAAGAACTGTCGCATCGACGACGAGTGCGAAGCCGATCCAGAGAGGTGCGAACAGGAGGTGGGTCCGAAGGCCCGGCAGCAACCAGTTCGCCGGCCAGCAAACGGCGATCAGCACGACACCGACCCAACCGTGCACTGCCATTCGCCTCCACTCCATTTTGCGAAACAGGCTCATCGTCATACGGATCATACGTGTACTCTCCCGACGCAAGCGTTAGGGAGCGAGGCCTAACGGCAGGGCGCGTACAGCGGTTCAGGGGAGACGGCTTTGCATCGAGAACGGTGTGTGGCCGCCCTCGGCCGCCACGCTGCTAGCCTTTGAGAACGGACCTGGCCGCTGCAAGCACGTTGTCTACCGAAAACCCGAGCTTGTGCATGGCCACCTCGCCCGGTGCGGACGCGCCGAATCGATCAAGCCCGATGACTCGACCACCCCGCCCCACATATCTGTCCCAGCCAAGCGTTACACCGGCCTCAACCGACAACCTCGCCGTGACGGATGGCGGCAACACCGAATCTCTGTAGTCCGTCGACTGCTCAGCGAACAACTCCCACGACGGCATGCTCACGACGCGCACGCTGCGGCCCTCTTCTTCAAGCGTGGCGGCGGCGTCGAGGAGCAGGTGCATCTCGCTGCCGGTTCCCATCATGATCAGATCAGGAGTGGAACTCGTCTCATGCAGTATGTACGCACCTTTCTCGAGAGCCAGCCCCCTGCCGACTGCATTGCCTGTGATCACGGGAAGCTTCTGGCGGGTCAACAGCAGGGCGACCGGTCCGCGACGCTGTAGTGCTACGCGCCACGCCTCGACAGTTTCGTTCGCATCGGCCGGTCGGATGACCGTCAGCCCCGGTATCGCACGCAGCGCCGCAAAGTGCTCCACCGCCTGGTGGGTGGGGCCGTCTTCACCCAGCCCGATCGAGTCGTGCGTAAAGACGTAGACGACCGGCAGCTGCATCAGCGCGCTCAGGCGAAGGCTCGGGCGCAGATAGTCGCTGAACACAAGGAACGTGGCGCAGTACGGGCGGATGCCACCGTGAAGAGCGAGTCCGTTCGATATCGCTGCCATGGCGTGCTCGCGAACTCCAAATCTCAGATAGCCGCCGGCCGGAGTCGCCTTCGAAAAATCGGAGTGCGTACTGACGCGTGTGTTGTTCGACGGCGTGAGATCGGCCGAACCTCCGATCAGGTTTCCGAGGACCGGCTGGACCGCTTCAAGGGTCTTGCCACTTGCCGACCTTGTCGCCAGCTTGTCACCAGCTTCGAAGGAGGGAAACGCGCTGTCCCAATCTTCGGGCAGTTCGCCGGCCAGGAACCTGCGCAGCTGATCTCCATCTTCAGGAAACTCCCGGAGGTAAGAGTTGAACAGACGGTCCCATCCACGCACGAGTTCGCGGCCGCCGTCGACAGCCGATCTTGTACGGGTCAGGACATCATCCGGGATGTAGAACGTCTTGTCCGGGGGCCATCCCAGGTTCTCTTTCGTGCGCTTGACTTCTTCGTCGCCGAGAGGGGAGCCATGCGAGGCCGCCGTGTTTTGCTTGGCCGGGCTGCCGTAGCCGATTACGGTCTTAACGCAGATGATGGACGGACGATCTGTTTCGTCACGTGCGCGCTGGATCGCCTCGTCAATGGCCTCGAGGTCGTTTCCATCATCGACCGATTGGACATGCCAACCATATGCCGCGAAACGCTCCGGCACGTTCTCGCTGAAGGCCAGCGACGTGCTCCCGTCGATCGAGATGCCATTGTCGTCGTAGAGATACACGAGCTTGCCGAGTCCGAGGTGACCCGCCAGCGACGCCGCCTCGTGAGACACCCCTTCCATCAGATCACCGTCCGACACGATCGCATATGTGTGGTGATTGAAGATCTCGAATCCGGGCCTGTTAAATCGCGCCGCCAGATGCCGCTCAGCGATGGCCATCCCGATGCCGTTGGCGAAGCCCTGGCCGAGCGGGCCGGTTGTCGTCTCGACTCCCGGCGTGTGGCCGGCTTCCGGGTGACCGGGCGTCATTGAGTCCCACTGGCGGAAGTTCTTGATTTCGTCGAGCGGCAAATCGTAACCCGTCAGGTGCAGCAGGGCGTACAGAAGCATCGAGCCATGACCCGCGGAGAGGACGAAGCGATCGCGGTCCGGCCAGTCGGGCTGTTGCGGACTGTGCTTGAGGTGGCGACTCCACAGCACGTGAGCCATGGCGGCGCAGCCCATCGGCATGCCCGGGTGCCCCGAGTTGGCCTGTTGCACCGCATCGACGGCCAGGAAACGAATGGTATTGACGGTCAGCGCGTCCAGATTCATCAGCGGAGGGGGCAAAGGTTGGTGGCTTCTCTCGGTGTCGGGTCAGGTGATTTCCGTGGCCGAATCCCGGTGATTCGGACCGTGCAACTTACTCCGCGCGGGATATCCGTTGGAGCACCTGAGTCGCATTTGATGGCATTTCACTCAGATTTGGGATAGGCGGCATTCGATTCGTTCCCAATCCCATCCCGATTCGGATCGAGCTGCGGTAATTGCCGCCGACCACGCGCCCGGACTTGCCTGTTCGTCTCGCTTCACGGTACCTTCGCAAATTGTGCGTTAGTGCTCGATATCATTCTCAGAAAACCTGCAGTACCATGCGACTTCTCAGACGCTTTCTTGGCCCAACGTCGGACGAGGACCACTCGCGCCGTCGATTCTTGCGATCTCTTGGTCTCTTCTCAGGTCTAGGTCTCTTCGGGTTTGGCCGATCGGCCGATGCCGCATCAGACCAGACGGCGGGGATCGCTCCCGTCGCCGTTGAGCCGTTCATCGGAGAGATAATCATGTTCGCGGGAAATTTCGCTCCACGCGACTGGGCGTTGTGTGACGGCCAGCTTCTCCCCATCGCCCAGAACCAGGCCCTGTTTTCGATCCTCGGGACGACCTATGGTGGTGACGGCCGCACGACGTTTGCGCTTCCGGACCTCCGTGGACGATTCCCGATACACCCGGGCACTGGTCCGGGTCTGACCCAACGCCGCCTCGGCGAGAAGAGCGGAACAGAAACTGTTGCTCTCTCGGCTGCTGACATTCCGGCCCACACACACCCGTTGAATGCCAGCACGAGCGAGGGCGCGTTTGACAGCCCGCAGGATGCCGTGCCCGGTCGGCCGGCATCTGGAATTCCTCAGTACGCCGCGGCTCCGAACACGACCATGGCGGCAGGCACAATCGGAACAGCGGGAGGCGATCGTCCGCACGATAACATGCCGCCCTTCATTGGGATTAACTACATCATTGCGCTTTTCGGTGTTTTCCCTTCGCGCAATTGATTCGCAGGCCCCACCATAATCTCACCCTGGTCCAAATAAACAATGAGATATCCTGTTGCAGTAGTTCTTTTGATGGCGACCGTTGCGACCGTTGCGACCGTTGCGACAGTTCCTGATTCCCACGCTCAAATTGTCAGTGAGCAAGAGATCAGCGCGACAGAGGGAAACCTGGGCAGTAGCCTCCTCGCGTTTTCAGATTTCTTCGGCAGCTCCGTCGCGTCGGTCGGCGATATTGATCGTGACGGCGTCCTTGACCTGGCGGTGGGGGCGGAAGGTGACGATGCGGGTGGCAGGGACGCAGGGGCCGTGTATCTGCTGTTCATGAAACCGGACGGTACGGTTGGCTCGGCCGCAAAGTCGGGAGCCCTTGAGCTACCGTCCGGAGCTCTGGACCCTGGAGACTACTTCGGTTCCTCAGTCGCCGGTCTGGCCGATCTTAATGGAGATGGCTTTCGAGATGTGGCCGTCGGGGCAAGGGGCGACGACGATACGTCGGACGGGCCTGGCGAGAGTTCAGGAGCGGTCTGGATCCTGTTTCTGAATGAGTCGGGAAGTGTCATCGGCAGTCAGAAGATCAGTGAGGTCGAAGGGGGATTCACTGGCACGCTTGACGCGGGCGATCTATTTGGCAGAAGTGTCGCTTTTCTGGGAGACATCGGCGAGGACGGAACGAAGGAGATCGCTGTCGGAGCGCCGGGAGACGATGACGGAGGATCAGACCGTGGCGCCGTATGGGTACTGTCACTCAACGGAGACGGTACCGTCGCCGAGTCCGACAAGATCAGTGACGGCAAGGGTCTCGCCACGGATGCCCTATCCGACTATGGTGCGTTTGGATCGGCGGTAGTGCGCCTGGCAGGGCCGGACGCCGACGGGCTGCCGGTCGCGATCGGTGCACCGTTCTCAAGAGATTGTCATGGTGAGTTCTGGTTTACCGAACTCCGTCCCGGAGTGACCGTCGCCGAGGCGACTGTTATCAGCGACGCGGCCGGAGATCTGGTGGGCCTGATAGACTCGGGTGATCATTTTGGGAGGTCCCTTGCTGCCCCCGGTGATCTGGACGGTGACGGGATGTTCGACGTGATTGTCGGCGCCCCGGGGGGAGACGACGCAGGGGATGAGGCCGGCGAGTTCTGGTTCGTGGGCCTTGAGCCCGGCGACTATTCCGCAACTGCGGGAGGCTTCACAGGCAGGCTGGAGGCCGGTGACCGTTTCGGTCAGGCCCTCACGGCGATCGGAGATCTCGATGCGAATGGCAAGGTGGACTATGCGGTCGGAGTTCCATTTGGCAACGACGGCTTTGAGAACTCAGGATCGGTGTACATCCTTTTTGATGACCGCGCGAATCCGGTCGCGGTAGACGACGCACTGCCTGAGCAGGACGTGTTTGTCGAACCGTATCCGAATCCACTGGCTGGTGACGGAGTCTTCCAGGTTCGACTTGCCGCGGATCGATATGTGCGCATAGAAGTCTTCGATGTCGTGGGTCGGATGGTCGCGACGGTTCACGATGGGCCTCTCCGCGCTGGTATGCAATACCGACTGCCGGTGAGCGCCGGCAGCTGGCCGAGTGGCACGTACGTGTACCGGATTACAAGCGATCGGGCCGTGTCGAGCAGCTCCTTTGTGGTCGCCAGATGAAAATCACGAGAATGTGGGATTTTCCTCATCATTTGGAGGATTTTCGGAACAAGTTGAGCCAGTGGCTCTTCTTAGGGAAACAAGTCAAAGAATGAGGTTGGAACGTGGAAGATGTCGCGAAGAGGCGAACGAAACTGGAGTCGGATCTGCTGGATCTAAAGAGGCAGTTCATGGACAAAGTGCGCATCGTCGAGCGCTTGAGCGTGGACGTTCGTCGCCTCGAAGGTCTGGCTGCGCTCTCTAGATATCAGCGCTCAGAGTTGGAACGCCTCAAGCAACACATCGATGAGCACTCGGATGCCGTAAGGTCGATCAGGCAGGCCACGGCCGAGCGCCGAGCCGAATACGCAGAACTGCAGCGAAGCACGACGACCCGGCAACGAAGCACGACCACGAGCTGATCCGCCTGATCCTGGGAAGACGCGAACCACGTCCGCATTTCGACACCGTCATCCAGTCGAGTTCAGATGCGTCAAGCCGGCCACAGCCATCCGAATGCACCGGCGGTAACCAGCGCGTAGACGAGTCCGTCGAACACGGACTTCAACGTTGCTCTCCACGACTTCTTGTACCAGATTGAATTCTGTACAAGTGCCAGGGAGTAACCGACGAACGCCGTACAACCGGCAAACCGGAACACTTCGAGATAGTCCGCCCCGGCGGGTACAGCGCGGCCCGCGATGTATGCGGCAAAGATTCCGACGATCAGGCTGTAGACGAACCATTGGATAAGGCTGCTCGTCATGTTGCCCATGCCGTTGGGCAGGACGTGCATGAAGACGACCGGGCCTTCATCTGCCCTGGCTTTGAACTCGTCGGTGTTTCTCTCTTTGTTATCTGCGGCGTACGGGATGATGTAGTCGCCCGTTGGAATGTTGAACTTCCGCAGTGCGGACCTCACCTCTTCCTCCGACGGCACACCACCGAAGTCCGAATTATGGTACGAGAACACCATGTGTAAGATGGAGCTCACGATAAAGACGAACACGGCCGCGACGAGGATCGGAAGCCAGAGAGCTAGGACAGAGACCATGACGATTTCCCCTGTTTGGTGAGCCGAAGCGGGCAAAGCCGATGAAGGCGTGCCCCGATATCCCGAATGAACGGGTTTTCGGTGTGACTCTCAAGTATCCTTATCGAAACCATCCCGGCAATTCAGTCGTAGCGTGGCCAAAGGGGAGTCAGAATAATGGGATCGAATACAGAGCGTCTACGCCGACTAATCAAGTCGGGAGGCGGGAAACTGGTCGTTGTAGGTGCAATTGCGGGTGGAGGAGCCGGACTTCTGGTCGGAGGTCCACTGGTAGGGCTGGCCATCGGTGCGGTCACCGGATTTGCGGTTGAAGCTGCCCGGCAGAAGAAGCCATAGAATGTTGGGCGCGGGAGAGAGGCCGTGGATTCCACTCATCGACCTGGCGTTCGGGAGCAGATTCATCCGAACGCCGAGAAGACCATCTTCAGCCCCGCGATAAGGAGTACGAGCGCGAGCAGCCGCCGTACCATTGGCAGTGGCAGGCGACGACTACCGAGTTCTGCCCCGATAACTCCTCCGACGACTACGGTGACGGCCAGCACCGGCAGGAAGTCCGGCAGACCTGCGCCCTGCGACACGTAGCCTGCCAGTCCGGCGACCGAGTTGACGAGAATGAACGCCGCCGCTACACCCGATGTCGTTCGCGTATCGCACCACCCTCCGAGAAGCAGAATCGGACTCAGGAAGATTCCGCCGCCGACGCCGGTAAGACCCGAGAGCAGCCCGATTCCTGCGCCGGTGACCAGCGATGCGGACCGCGGCATCGAACGGGTGACGTCTGGGAGTGCGCCCCTGCTGCTCGTGTAGAGCCGGAAGGCCGCGTACAGCAGGGCAGCACCGACCACGGGCATGTAGACATGCACCGGCAGTTCGACTGCTCCGCCGACAAAGGCTGCCGGGATGGACGTCACGACAAACGGCCACAGGACCGTCCATGAGAACCAGCCGGCCCGCCAGTACTTGTAAAGTCCAATTGACGCGACGATGATGTTGAGCGCGAGAGCCGTCGGCCGCATTGCGGCGGCGTTGACCGACAGGAGCGCCATGGCGGCGAGATAACCCGATGCGCCACCGTGCCCGACCGACGCGTACAGGGTTGATATCGCCAGAACAAGAACGGCAAGTGTGACGAGTGTCGTCAGTTCCATTTATGTCGGGCTGGATTGGTCAGCGTCGGGCAATGAGGTGGGGCGTCGCCGGTGCAAGAAACGGCACATGCTCGACCGGTGCCAGCGCGACAGGTTCGACCTTGACCGTCAGTCGACCTGTCGACCCGTGATGCCACGTTCCTCCAGATCTTCGAGACTACGGGGCCAGTCCTGTTTCAGCAATCTCGAAAGCGAGCGGTCGGCCAGCACCTTGCCGTCGGTCTGGCAGGACGGACAGTAGTTGGTCTCGTTGGAGGCGTAGACGATACGCTGAACTGGGCTGCCGCACGCCGGACACGGCTGACCGTAGCGTCCATGTACGGCCATATCTTCCCGAAACGCGGTCACCGTGGGCCAGCCGGCGCCGGTCTCGTTGCGAATTCGATCCGTCCAGAGACGGAGCACAGCCCGGCAGGATTCGTACAGACGCCGCTTCTCGTCAGTCGTCAGGCGACTCGTCCACTTGACCGGAGACACGCGAGCTGCGTGCATGATCTCATCCGCATATGCGCCGCCGATGCCCGAAAACAGGCGGGGGTCGCTCAGTGCACGTTTCAATGTGTGGTTGTTCGATTCCAGGACGCCGGTGAATGCAGCGAGGTCAATGTCGAAGACATCGAGTCCGCCGGGGTCGTGACGGTCGACCTCATCGTGTGACGTCACGACGTGAATGGAGGCGCGCTTCTTCCTTCCCGCCTCGGTGAGGAGGAGTGTCCCGCTTTCGAAGTCGAATGCGCAGAGACCACGTTTCCCCGGAAGACCCGCACCCTTCTTCTTCCAGTGCAGGCGTCCGCCGATCATCAGGTGCAGGATCACGTACGAGGTGTCGGAGTCTCCGGCAAGATGAAACACCAGCCGTTTTCCCAGGCGAGTCATACGGTCCAGTCGCCGCCCGGCAAGCGACGGCAACCGGGGCTCTACGGTACGTACCAGAAAGACGCTCTTGAGCCGAACGTCTTCGAGTCGCTGGCCGGCAATATGCCGTTCAATCGACTCGACGTAGTTTTCGATGTCTGGAAGTTCGGGCACAGGCGGCGGCGAGCATTGGGCGTTGCGAGGAAAATAGCCTCTGGCCGCAGTTTTGAGAAAACGGGGTTCGGGTTGTGGGCTGCTCGATACGCGCATTTCGCTCGAAATCTCGAAACCCGACGCGCTGCAAGACATTCGATCTCCTTCAAGCGTTCGGCCTCCCATGGTGAATTGGCCAGCATCGCAGAGAAGTCCCATTCATGGCAACAGAAAAGCGGTGAGCAACATTGCCTGGCAGGCTGTATCGCCGCGTCATACTTTTGATCCGGCAAAATCCGGACCCCGCATCTTCCGATATCCTGTGACGACACTCTTGCTCCCGGTTAAGTCAGTTCGATGTTGTCTGGTGACGATCGCGCTTTTGACACTGTCGTTTGTCGTTCCCGCGAACGCGCATGCGCAGGGAAATGAGCGCTTTGCCCGGTGGGCTTTGCACGACGGTCTGTCGCTGGTCGAGAGGTCGCTGCCGCTGGTGCCGGCGGTGCTGGTTGCAGGCGGTCTGGTCATTCCGGCTGCGAAGCATTTCGACGAGCCGCTGCTTGACGAGGTTCAGAACAGCTACCACGGAGTATGGGGAGACTATCTGGATTTCACCAACGATCTCGGTGATCCGTACGTCTTGATACCGGCGACGTCGGTCTTTGCCGTGTCACTGTTTACGGGAAGTGAACGATTCCAGGATGCAGCGTTTACATCGGTAGAGTCGCTGCTGTTCGCGACCGCCATCACCGGCACCATCAAGCAAATGGTCGGCAGGTCTCGACCCCAGGAGAACATCGGATCAATCCGCTTGCGGCCGTTCTCGGGAAATGCTTCGTTTCCGTCGGGTCACGTGACCGCCGCTTTCGCTCTCGTGACTCCGTGGGTGTACTACTATCCGGGACCGGCGACGTACAGTCTGTTTGCTCTGAGCGGTGGTACGGCGATCGCCCGCATCGCCCGGGACAAGCACTGGCCCACCGATGTTCTGGCGGGTGCCGCAATCGGATTTCTCACAAGCCGGTGGCTCGCCAGGCGGCACCTATCGTCTGCGAATCAACCTCCCGTGTCGATCCGACCTGTGTTGGGGTACAACAGCTTAGGGCTGACGATCGACATCCCCTGAGCGGAAGTGGGTCTTACGTGGCTGCGCCGCTCGCCGATACCTACGACTGAGTGTTCGCACGCAGTCAACTCCCGGAAACCCCCGTTCAGAACCCGTCGTGTCAGGAAAAGTGCACACAGTCGCGGCCCGGTCAGCGTCAATAGCAGGAAACCGGAACCTGCATCTCGACAACGCGCGAGGCCTTCTCATCATACTTGTCGTCGCGGCACACCTCCTCGAATCGCTGCTGGAGACTTCTTCGCTGGCTCGAACGACATACGTATTCGTCTACTCGTTCCACATCCCCGCGTTTGTAGTTGTCTCCGGATATCTGTCACGCAGCGAATTGACCTGGCCGAGATTTAAGGCACTGGTACTGAGCGTGATCCTCCCGTACCTCATTCTGGAACTGCTCTACACGGGTCTCGACTTCGTCGTCTTCAGTCGATCACGCTTCGCGCCGACACTTCTCACTCCGTACTGGCTGCTCTGGTATCTCCCGAGTCTGTTCATGTGGCGCCTTGCCCTGCCGGTGCTATCGAGACTGAAATATCCTCTGTTGACAGCGGCACTTGTCG
The DNA here is from genome assembly GCA_013002345.1 of Rhodothermales bacterium. Classification (NCBI taxonomy): domain Bacteria; kingdom Pseudomonadati; phylum Rhodothermota; class Rhodothermia; order Rhodothermales; species Rhodothermales bacterium. Next base: position 5,580 of record JABDKH010000319.1, on the reverse strand, counting down.
CGGTCGTCGCGGGTGTTCTACCGCAGGTCGGTATGTGGATGTCGTTGTCCAGGACCCTGGTCTTCCTGCCCTTCTTCATTCTTGGTTCTGTGCTTGCAAGAGATGGACGAGCGACCGCCTTCGTCCATCCGGTCATTGCCGTGACTGTGATGCTGACGGGGGCATTGATTGCATTGTTTGTGGCGTCGGATCTGGACGTGCGGTGGCTGTATGGAAGTCAGTCCTATTCGCGACTGGTCACCGGACCGGCCGCCGGAATCACGTTCCGAGCCATTCTGCTCTTGTGGGCTGCAGCAATGACTCTGGCGTTTCTGTCGCTCGTGCCCGGGCGGTCGAGTTTCCTGACGCGAATCGGTGCGCGGTCCGCTTACCCTTACCTTCTGCACGGTCTTGTAATCATGATCGTGGTAGGATATGTCCCCGATGAGCCGGGCCTGTTGATACTCGGCGCAATGATGGCCGGCGCGATCGCTCTGGCGACGGCACTATCATCAGATGCCGCTGTCAAATACACGTGGCTTGTTGTAGATCCGACCAGCGGTCGTTGGGACATCGTGCGTTCATGGTTTGGACGCCGGCCAGCGCCCGAAGGCACGGTCGAGATGCACGGATAGCCCGTGGCCATTCTGTGGGCAGGGTAGATGCTGAGAGAGCCGCACGAAGATCACAGGAGTCTGCCCACGTTGACGAGCAGATATCTCCTTCGTAATCCTTCCGATCTGCAGCGTATCCTGCGAGCATATCTGCCGTACGGGCCAACGCGGCTGTGGCCGTCGACCGGACATGAAGTGGATTCAGGGGTCAATGATGAAGAGACTGGCGGTTATGTGTTTGCTGAGTCTGACCTCGGCCTGGACGCTGCATGTCGCGGCGCAGGAGATCCCGAACGAGGCCGAGACGCCCATCCCCCGCGTCGGCGTTGTTCTCTCCGGCGGTGGGGTCAAGGGCTTCGCACATGTGGGTGCGCTTCGAGTTATTGAGGATGCAGGCCTGCCGGTGGACGTCGTCACCGGCACCAGCATGGGCTCGTTCATCGGCGGTCTGTACGCGATCGGCTACTCGGTGAATCAAATCGACAGCCTGCTTCACGCGGAAGACTGGCAGGCGCTTTTCGAGGATGACTCTCCGCGGCGACAGCAAACACTTGAGAGCCGGATCACTGACGAGGGCGTTCTTCTTTCGCTTCCTCTTCGCGGTGGACAGGTCGAGCTGCCGAAAAGCATCGTCTCGGGTCAGCGTATTTCACAGATCTTGTCGCGACTGATGTTTCCGGCCTGGGACGTCCGCGACTTCCATGCGCTGCCTGTGCCATTCGGTGCGCTCGCTGCAGATCTCGCTAACGGCGACGGAGTGCTGCTCAATTCGGGCCACCTTCCGGACGCCATCAGGGCCAGCATATCCATCCCCAGCATCTTCGACCCGGTTGTGATCGATGGCCGGACGCTGATTGATGGCGGCGTGACCCGCAACCTTCCGGCGCAGGATGCTCTGGCGCTCGGAGCCGACGTCATCATCTGTGTCGACGTGGGCGAGCCTGTTCTGCCGCCGGACAGTCTCGAAACACTCATCGATGTGATGGTACAGGCGGTTGGTTTTCGGATGCTGGAGTCGAGACGCGTGCAGCAACGGCTGTGTGACGTCTTGATACTGCCAGAGGTCAAAGGCATCCGTTCTTTCGACTTCGATCGAACCGGCGAACTGATCGGGCTCGGAGAGGACGCCGCTGAGCGTGCTCGACAGGAACTGATCGCGCTACGCGATTCACTGTTTGAGTCGCGGACAGAGACGCATTCGGAGCGGCCGTCGCTGCTCGGGCGTGCGGACTCCGTGTATGTCGGCGCTGTGAGGATCGAGGGTGCGTCGAGGCCCAATGAAAACGTTGTCCGGCGGTCAATGCGGCTCTCTATACCATCGTATCTGACGCAAGCCGATCTCGAGAGGGCGATCAGCCGCGCCTACAGTACGCAGAGGTTTTCCCGGGTCACATATCGTATCGATCCGGGAGATATTGGCGGCTCGGACGCTGTGGGCACAACGCTTGTCGTTCAGGCGGTTGAGCAAAAGGACGATCGGGTTTCGATCGGACTCCGGTACGACAGCGATTATCAAGCTGCCGTCCTGATCCGTGTCGCGCTTGCAGACCTGTTCGGTTACAATACCCGGCTGGTCGGCAACCTGCGCCTCGGCGAGGTGGTGCAGGTTGGGGGCACGATTACAACCCCTCTTGGTTTTGGGCCGCGGGCGCGGTTTGTGGGAGAGGCCAGGGTCACCCGCACTCCCATTGATCTTTTCGAGGATGGAACCCGCGCTTCGAGCGTTGTCGCTCACGTGGTAGAGGCGTCGCTGAGGGCCGGTGGACTCGTGCGGAAGGATCTGGGCTCCGTTGTGGGAGTGCGCGCCGAGTTATTTGATATTGATCCGCGAATCGTCGGATCGTCAGGCGTGTCATTCGACTTTCTCGACGAGACCAGCAGCCTCGTGTTCGCCGAGGCGCTCCTGTATCTGGATACCTTCGACTCGGTGTCGTTTCCGAGTCGTGGCGCACGTATTACAGGGCGATCTTCGCTGTCCGTTGGGCCACTCAGCAGTTCTACGTTTGGTCAGCACGTGATCGACGCAGCAGGCAGGATACCTGTGAGCTCGAATGTGTCTCTGATGGGTCGTGTCGTGGTCGGCCGCACCGTCGGCGGATCCACACCGGTGCACTACAGATTCTATGCAGGCGGGCCATTCCCGTTTGAGATGTTGACAGGCCGGCAATTCCTGTTGATGGGTCACGAGTTGCAGGAAGTTGCGGGCTCAAACTTGCGAGCGGCCTGGGCGGGTGTTCAGGTCAGAGTTCGACGAGACATGTACGCCGGCGCAGTGTGGAACGCGGCCAGCGCATCCGAGAGTTGGTCGTGGCAGGTTGATTCGGCCGAGTTTTCAGGGGGCGTGGGTGTGTTTGCGGGGATCCGCACGGTTGTGGGGCCGGCTCAGGTGATGCTTACAACGAGAGGGCCGGACGGCCCGTATGAATTGCATCTGACCGTGGGGCATTTCTTCTGAGCGACGCGGGTTTGCGATGTTGCCGCGTGCACACCGACGCTGGTGTTTGGCCAGGCGTCGCAGCTTCGTTGTGTCGGCCACTGCCCAACACCTCCATCATGCGGCGTTAAGCGCGCCGTGATCCGCCAGTCCGATCGCCTAGTTCAATCTGCAGGATTGCTCCAGCACGCTGGCCGACGTCGCGTTGTTTGCGTCAACCTCGACGCCATTAAACGAGCAGATGAATCCTTCGCCGGAACATGAACCCCGATAGTCCCCGTCGAGCACAAGCGTGTTCTCACCGGTGACGAAGTCTGCAACCAGACCTTCACGGAACCGGTCGAATGTTAGCGAGCACTCCCGCGATACGGTGCCATCCAGTATCAGGTCAAACGATGCGCCCGATTGGCTGAACGAACCACTACCGTCGAGCGCCAACGATCCATCAATGCCGTTACAGCCATCGAAGCTGACTTCGATATCCAGATCGAAGCTGGTCTGGCTGCCGCTACCGGACCCCGCCACGCTAAACGAGCCTCCGTCCGGGCACGCGCCCGTCGGACTTGTGGTTGAAGCTTGAGACTGGTCTTTCCCGAGTTGCACTTCGCTGATAGCCAGCGGCAGAACGGAGAACAGATTCGTGACCGTCTCCGACATCGCAGCGGATGTCTCGGCCGAGAGCGGTTCTCCATCAAGTTCGTTACCGCTGTCGCAGCTGGTGAGAGTGACAGTCATCGAAAAGATGACCAGTAGGGCGATAGAGTGTGGGAGCCTGTTCATGGCCTAATGGAGTCGGTGGGTGTGTTCTCGTGATATCAGAGTCCGAATAGCGGAATCCACTGGTTGGTTTCGGCACATTTTGACCGTTTTCAAGGATTTCGGACGATCTCTCGAGATATATGTGAGGTGGAGGTGTCGTCGGCTGGGTACGTGCCGCCGTACACGGGCAGGCGAAGGCATCCGAAGAGATGTCGATTCCCGATGGGCTTCCGAAGCTCCCACTTTCGCCTGGATTCAGACCTCATTTCAGCCCGGAACCACGACGATCACAGCTCCGGGAACGGAGATTGGCCCCTTTCTTGCTTGATTTCTCGAAACTTAAGTTCTGGGGATGGCCGAACGATTCAGGCTGTAACCCGTTCGACCGTGCTGGAATCCGTATCAAAAACGAGACATCGTATGCGTGCATCTCTTACGCTTTCAATCACGTTCGCACTCGGCGCAGCAGTTCTTATTGCCGCATGCGACACAAATAGTGTTTCAGAAGGGTCCGGTGAAATAACCGTGTTCATCAAGGACGAGCCCTTCCCGTTTGACCTGGTCGATTCGACAGTTGTCAGCATCAACCGGGTGGAACTCATCGGCCAAGACACGACCGAGAATTTCCTTCTGATGACTGATATCGCCCAGACGTTTAATCTGCTGGATCTGCGAGACGGAGTGATGGATACGCTGGCCAACTTCCCGATCCCGTTCGGAGTGTACAAGGGTCTGCGCATCGTGGTGGACGAGAACGCGTACGTCAGGCTGAAGAATGGTGACATCTTCCGAATGAAGACGCCCAGCGGCACCACGAGTGGCATCAAGGTGCACTTGCCCGACTTCGAGATTGGAGATTTCGGGGATGAAGTCGAAGTTATCGTCGACTTCAATGTTGAGAAGTCGTTTGTGCTTCAGGGCAACGCGAACACACCGGCCGGCATCAAGGGCTTTTTGTTCAAGCCTGTCGTAAAGGCGGAGTCTTTTCACCTGAATGGCGTAGAGCCGGACACCACGGGGTAGGTCCGTCATAGATCTGTAGGGGAGAGGCTGCTGACGCAAGGTCGGCAGCCTTTTTCTGTTATGGGCTGACGACCTTGAGAGGTGTCGATATGGAGCTTGTCCCCAATCCAGACCACCGCCGCGATCTTATCGACGGGGAAGACGCCGTCCTCCCGGGCTCTTCGGAGTCCCCGGCACTCAGTCTGAGATGGCGGAGATGTCCGATTATCGCGCCAGAGTGAGAAGGCCGCCACCCGGATCCGGGACCCTAGTGACCGAAGCTCGTCCCAGACGTTGTTACTACCAGGGTCGCCAGGGACCCGACGGCCAGCGCCGCCTGAACCGCCTGCACTGCCTGTGTGGTTGCTCGACCGACGACCTCGCCCTCTACCATCATCTTGATCCGCGCCTTGCGGCCTTTCAGATCGTTCTTGTCGAAAACCAGCGATAGTAGACCGGCTCCGTCCGCAAGCGACGTCAGAAGAATGGTCCGGGTACTAACGTCCGGGATGTCAGTGAAGACCGCTTCCTCGAGGCGTGCGACAATCTCGGCCTCTGCGACATGATTGATCTCCGGGAAGATGTGACGCTCAAAGATCCAGAGTATCTTTTTCCGGTCGGAGCGCAGAATCCCCAGATCGCATAACCTGGTCGCGACCCGCTCTTTCAGATCCTTGGTTTGCGCGAACTTCATCACCCAGTGTTGGGGCGACTTCGGCTTGCCTGCCGCCTTAACCTTCGACAGGCACTCGTCGATGACGTCGTTGCTCATCGGCGTCGATGACTTCAGGC
>JABDKH010000318.1 GCA_013002345.1 Rhodothermales bacterium | reverse complement strand
AGTTGTTGTGGATCAGATTATTCGCCCGACAATTCTCGGGATGGCGGAGGAAGGCCATTCCTATACCGGATTTCTGTATGTCGGATTGATGCTCACCATTGATGGGCCCAGAGTGGTGGAGTACAATTGCCGACTGGGTGACCCCGAAGCGCAGGTCGTGCTTCCACTCCTGAAGTCGGACCTGGCCGAATTGTTTGGCGCCTGCGCAGAAAGCCGCCTCGCCGAGATTCAGGTGGAGCATAGACGAGGAGCGGCAGCGTGTGTGGTGTTGTGCTCTGGCGGGTATCCCGGACCGTACAAGAAAGGACTGGAGATTCGTGGCCTGTCGCGGGCGAGCGAGCAAGGTGCGGTGTCTGTCGTTCACGCCGGGACAGCCGTTGATGGCGACAGCATCCTCACGGCGGGGGGCCGGGTTCTGGGCGTGACTGCGGTCGGTGGCAGTCTGCAGGATGCGCTTCACCGGGTATATCAGGTCGTCCCTCACATTCAGTTCGACGGTATGTTTTATCGGCGCGATATCGGGCAGAAAGGACTCCAGCACTTGAAGGGCCGATGAGAGTCTGTCTTGCGATTGTCGCCTTGCTCCTGACTGCGCATGGGTCTTCGGCTCAGGACCCATCGATGATGCCGGAGGGGTCTGTGATCGTCCGTGGGTTGGCCGCTGCGTCCTCACTCAAGTTGGACACGGAGGGACGGTTATATATCGCGGATCCCGGCCGCCACGTCGTCGATATCCGGCAGCCGGACGGGCGTCACGCCTACGTTCTTGGCGGACCGGGCACGAGGGAGTCGGAGTTTGACGAGCCGGCAGACGTCGACCCGACAAACGGGCTGATCATTGCTGTCGCGGACGCTGGCAACGGCAAAATTCAGCGGTTTACGAGTCGGTTTCAGCTTGTGGAGTCGATTCCGCTCTACCGATCGACTACAACGGTGCCCGGTGCGGGTGCCGGTGCGAGCGATGTTGACGAGTCGCGCGATGGTCGAATTCCGGGTAGACCGGTGGCGGTCGCTGTGAGCGAATCCAATGAGACGTTTGCAATTGACCAGGTCCGCGGCGTCGTCGCCAAGTGGGACATCGGGCGGCAGTTCGTCACGTTTATCGGAGACGAATCGGATTACGGACGACTCGACCGGCCGGTTGACATGGAGATAATGGGCGACAGGTTGTTTGTCGCAGACGCTGGCCTGAAGTCCATTGTCGTGTTTGACCTTTTCGGTGGCTTCGTGACCGAGTTCGGGTCCGGGCGCCTGTCACAGATATCAGGCATTGGCAGTTGGGGACGAATGCTGTGGGTTCTCCATGGCCGCGAGCTCACCGTTTATTCCGCCAATGGCAGAATGGAGGGGCGATACACTCTTCCGAATTCGATATCGACCGCCGTCGATGTGGCGGTCATCGAGCGGTCGCTATACGTCGTGGCCCAGGACCGCGTGATTAACTGGCCGCTTGATTCCTCGGGAAGAATCGCGCTCGGCGTCGAATAGTCGGACGTGCTCGCACGTGGTGGGCGGTTTCAACCTGCGGAGGACTCGAGCGCAGGCAACTCTATTTGAATTGTCTTTCTCCGTATCGTATCCACCCGCCTTCGCGTCGACCGCTGGGGTCTCGATGCGTCCAGTGAACCACGCCTCCGCGATCGTTCCATTCGTACTGCCCACGGAACGCGACCGAGTCACCGATCTGCACAGGCACCCGTGGAGCCAGATCGATATTGTGGCTCAGAAGGACGGTGTGATCGGTGTCCAGGCTCACGATGAATCGCTGGTGCCTCGAGCCATCCAGATCGTCCGACAGAATCCGCACCACTTCGCCGCGCGCAGTGACCATGATGCCGGAACGTTGATCGGCAAATGCGTCGCGGATGACCCGCAGGTCGTCTTTACCGACGTCCGAATCCGTCCGACCGCCGCACCCGACGATTGCTACCGCAAGAGCCAGCACCACAAAGGACGAAGCTGCCCGCAGAGGTGATGGACTGCTCCTGCGCGGTGGCGTGATTCGATTCATAGTCGTCTCCTTCCGAAACCGGATTCATCTCGCACAAATCCCACCAATCGATCAACATATTCGGCAAAGGGCGGACACGCGACTCCCGATCCCTCCAGATCTTGCAACGTATTGCTGCAATCATAATGCGTTGGGTGTGCCAGATAGTTGACGGCCTCGCCCGGTATGTCCATGTCGGGGTGAAGGTGGGAGACGCTTCTGATAAGTGCACTGGCAAGCCAGCGGGTGGCAGGTACGCGTAACACCCTTCGACCCGTGGCGTGCGCCAGCAGTTGTGTGAGTGCGGGGATTGTCAGTGGAGAAGGATCGGCAAGACTGTAAACCCTGAGAGGACGATCGCGGCCGGTGCTCAGCGTTGCAATTGCCGCCGTAATGTAGTCGGACGGTACGATGTTCATTGTGGCTTCACGCGATCCCGCGAATACCGGCATAACCGCGATCCGGGGTTGAGCGAGCATCCACTGCACGAAGAAGTAAGGGCCATCCATCTTCTGCGTACGCCCGGTGTGGCTGTCACCGGACACGATCGAGGGTCTATAAATCGTTGTGGGCAAGCCAGATGAGGCAGCATCATGAACCAGTACTTCAGATTCAAACTTGGTTGATTCATAGTGATTCGAAAAAGCCTGACCTGTCTGCAGGTCGTTCTCGCGAAATACTCCATCAAATCGTCCGCTTACGTAGCACGTACTGATATGATGAAATCGATCCAGTTCGGGGCAGTCGGTAGCGAACGCGAGTACGTTTCGCGTTCCATCGACGTTCACGCGCTCCGCGACGTCCTTTGCAACCGCCAGATCATAGATGGCGGCTAGATGAAAGATCTCGGAACATTCTTTCGTGACGACCCCGTATTCGTTTCCCATGCCGAGGCGAATATCTGTGATGTCGCCTGCAAAGACACGTATCTCGCAGTCGGCTTTCGTTGAGATCTCCTGCGCGCGCTGATGTGCGGAATCGAGTAGGTGTGGCAGAACGATGCAGTCGACACGTCGGGGAGACGCTTTACGCTGGACGAGTGTCGGGATGAGCGCTGAGGCGAGAAATCCGGGGAAGCCGGTGACAAAGATTGTTCTCATGGCAGTGCAGGACGCCACCGCGATTTCGGATACTCAGGACGACGCAGATGCTGCGGCGGGGACTGCCAGTTCGCCCGGCTCTCGGGTTGATCGGCCAAGAAGTACCTGCAAACGCTCGCGGATCTCTTCACGTCGCGGGATCAACTCCACGTCACACTCCCTCCACTGATCCAGGAGAAGGCTGTATTGGCGGATGGCGTCCTCGGTATCGCCGCGGTCCTCGGCAATCTGGCCAAGTCGCTCGTAGACCGGAGCACGAACGAACATATCGAGCGGACTCCAGCTCTGGTCAAGTCCGAGCAGGAAGTTCCTGGCAGTTTCGACGTCTCCCAGTTCGTACTCGAGTTCACTTCGAAGAAATCGTGACCGCGTGCCATCGGTGAATGGCCGAACCGTGGCCGAGTGCGGAATCTGATATTGAATCTGACGCAATTGTGCAAGCGCTCCCTCTCGATCACCTGCGCGATAAAGGATCTCCGCCTCGAGGCTCCTTGCTGCGTCATTACGAATCGACCCCAGGCCGTCAAACTCGTCCGCAGCGTCAAGTCTGTCGAGGACGTCACGAGCTTCTTTCTCGTCGTCCAGCCAGACCGACAGGAGTCCCACGTTAAAGTCGATTTCAAACTGAAGGAATCTTACTGTGATATCATCGGGCGGACGAACGAAACCGCTGCTCCGAACGTCGTTAGGATCCGCCCGACGTACTCTCTCGCGCAGGTCCATGAGCTCCCGCCGCTCGGGATTGATAACGCCCGATGTCAGGATGAAGGCCTCGGTGACGTCCCATGTCGGATTGCGAACCAGGTTCGGCGACTGCATGAACTGTCTGTACTCGGACAGCTTGCCTCGAGCAATGAGAAGCTCCGGCACCATGAACTGCAGAAGCGGATCGTTAGAGGATCGTGCATCGAGAATGTCAGCCGCACCGTGGACATTCCGTGCATATCTGGACACGCCGTGCGCAGCATAGAAGGTGTAGAACCAGGGGCTATTGGAGAGCTTCTCCCGGACCCGGGTCTGCCGGGCCGTGTCCCTCGTCGCAAATGCATAGATGGCCTCCACTTCGACTGCACGTTCACTGTCCGGTGCCCGGGCTGCAAGTAGTTCCGCGCGCTGCGCGAGGAGGTCGAGCTTACCCTCGGCGGCATCAAGCCGGGCCAGGTGAATCTGCGCGATCAGGTTTCCATCTTCGAGTTCAACCAGATGCTCAAACGGAATGCGCGCTTCAAGAGTAGACCGTCCCACTCGAGGGTTCTCGTGGAAGTAGATCTCGCCTAGCTGCGAAAGCGCCTCGATCTCGTCCGGATACGTGTGGAGGTGATCTCGCAGGATTTTTTCGCTCTTGTCCGTTTCGCCGTGTCGGCGGAATCTCAGCGCCTTCAGTAGGTTCTGATCACGCTGTGACAGCTTGTCCGCGAACTGGACCGCCTTGTCCGCAACGGCCCTGATGTCTGCCGCGTCGATCCACTCTGCGGCAACGCTCTTTCTGTAGTACGCGAGTGCGAAAGTCGAATCGATGGCGACCGCTCGGTCATACGCGGCGGCAGCTTCGCGGTACTGACCGGCACGTAGCAGCTGCTCACCGATAAGGTATTCTTTCGTGGCGTCGATCGATGACGAGCTGCCGACGGCAAGTTTCTGGAGTCGACCTCCAGGCCCGGTCATGAGACCTCCAAGCAGGTCCGTCACAAGATCGTCGATCACGTCAAAAAGGTTTTCCGCCGCACCTTCGACAGCGGCCTCGCCCAACGGCTGATTGGGCTGATCCGTATCGGTCAGGTAGGCGGTCAACCTCA
>JABDKH010000317.1 GCA_013002345.1 Rhodothermales bacterium | reverse complement strand
GCACTCGGGACATGCATGCATGAACTCTGCGAAGGCAATATAGGTGAGCCGGTTACGCGGCGATCCCTGAGTATTCGTTGTCGAGCTCAAGCGCACCTGTAGACTCGAAGCCAAAGCGGTAAACATCGCATGTTTGGGTCAACATATTCGTAGTCTACGGGTGCATGTCCCCCTCACCGACAGATACCTGCCGGCTGTCTCTTAGTATCACTGAGGGAGAGACTGACTATCTATAAAGGGTCAGCAGCAGACCCTCACTATATTCTGGGCCAGCCGCGACGATAATGTCTGCTGTGGGTCGACAAGCGACCCCTCGGCGAGCCTGAGCAGCCTGCCAGGCTAATTTCGCTTCACGGCCAGAACAAGACGATCAGACGGCAAAACTCTGCGTGGGCACTGAGGCAGAAGACGGTCGGTAAACGACCCGCTCGTAGGTAATCGATCAGGGGGCGTTTGAAATTGACTGATCATCTCGAAGGACAATATGGAATACCGATACAAATAGGGACAATCACGACTAGTGAGGGGCTACTAAGTCTGTTACCCGTTTATGTGCGGTCCTGCATATCAATAACGAGCAAAGATCATTCTGAATTGCACTTGACATAATAGGGGGTGACTTATGACGCTCAGGCACAATCTCTTGACGGTCCTCACAATCCTGCTCCTGGGAGTGGCTGTGGGAGCCGGAGCGCAGCAGACGCCGATTCAGGAACTCGGTGACGAGATCTTCGAGGATGTAAATCTGTCGATCAACAACAACCAGTCGTGCGCCTCGTGCCACGACGATGCCTGGGGCTCCACCGGCCCGGATTCCTTCGTCAACGCCCACGGCGCTGTCTACGAGGGGTCGATCCCCGGCGCTTTCGGCGACCGCAAGCCTCCGGAGACTGACTACGCGACGCTGAGCCCCGTGCTGCACCTCGACAAGAAGGGTACGTGGGTCGGCGGTAACTTCTGGGATGGGCGCGCGACCGGCGAGAAGCTCGGCTGGCCATCGGCAGACCAGGCGCAGGGCCCGTTCCTCAATCCGAAGGAGCAGGCGCTGCCGGACAACGCCTGCGTCGTTCACCGAGTATCGGTGTCGTCTTACGGCTTCCTCTACGGAGAAGTATTCGGCGACAACATCTTCACGATCGATTTCCCGGCAGACGCCAACACGCTCTGCGCGGACGGCGATCCGGTGCCGCTGGACGCGGACGATCGAGCCAAGGTCGAGACCGAGTACGACAACATCGCGCTGGCGATTGCTGAGTACGAAGCCGGTCCTAGCGAGCGGTCATTTAGCTCCAAGTTTGATGCAGTCCGAGGGGGTAACTATAAGTTCACCAAGCAGGAGAAGCGCGGCTTCACGCTGTTCAAGGGCAAGGGAAAATGCAAGTTTTGCCATACCGTGAGCGGCAAGCAGCCGGCATTCACCAACTTCACCTACGACAACCTCGGCGTACCGGTTAATCCCGAAAACCCGGCGCTTGTGGCGGACCCGGACTTTCGTGACCCGGGCCTCGGTGGGTTCCTGCGGTCTCGCGGTGAACCGGAAGAGGTGTGGCGGGCCGAACTCGGCAAGATGAAAGTCCCGACCATGAGGAACGTGGGCGCCAAGCCGACTCCTGAATCGGTCAAGGCCTACGCGCACAACGGCTACTTCAAATCGTTGAAGGGCATCGTGCACTTCTACAACACGCGGGACGTGAAAGAAGAGTGTGCCAATCCGTTGACCACGATGGAGGATGCGATCACCCAGGGCTGCTGGCCGGCTCCGGAAATCGCCGAAAACGTCAACCGTGACGAGCTTGGAGACCTTGGCCTGACCGACGAGGAGGAGGACGCGATCGTCGCGTTCCTCGAGACGCTCACGGACGATTTCTTCTAGAGCCAGTAACGCTCCCGGATCGCCGAGTTCCTGCGGCGTTGAAGGACGCTCTAGCCCGTGCAGTTTAGTATGACTGCACGGGATTCTGGGCGCACCAATTTCCGACAGCCGTCGGATCAAGTACGAATCAGCGCCCGCGCTAGTGTCTGCATCGGGTCGACAAGCGACCCTATTGCGGCGGCGACTAGATAACCTTTTCTATGTCGCCGAGCCACCGCCCCCAGTAATTCAGCTTGGCGAACAGATCAGCACGCGCGGCCGCCCCGTCCCGCGGCAAGAA
>JABDKH010000316.1 GCA_013002345.1 Rhodothermales bacterium | reverse complement strand
TATCGACCGGGAGTCTCACCACGTTGCCGCTCTTTATGTAGAGAAGCGATGACCCATCTCTGGACCAGAGGGCCATCTGGCCGGCCTTCGTGGCAACCGTCCTTGCGGATCCGCCCCGGAACGGAATAATTCGGATCTCCGACCCACCGACCTCTTGCACGCTGTACACAACGAACCGGCCATCCGGCGAAAGAGCGGGAAAAGCGGCGGAATCAAGACCCTGTTCGATCGAAACAGTATCCCTGGACGACAGGTCGAGAGCGAACAGGTTGGGTCCGGAGTTCTCCTCGACCTCGATATACAGCAGCCAGCGACCGTCTGATGACACGCTCGGATGCGAGCCGCCCTTTATTACGACTTCGTCTGTGCTCAGCTCACCATTGAACTGCTTCACAATCGACTGCTCCCCCCACCCAAACCAGCCGGTCGCGAAGAAGTAGGCATCTCCGTCGGGCATCCACGTCGGCAGCGAGTTGATCGAGTGGGACGAAATCGGCTCCCGGACGCCGGTCCGGAGATCGACACGGAGCAGTGGAACCTCCCAGGACGTCAGGGAGGTCGTCTCGCTTATCAGAACGGAGCGGCCGTCCGGAGAGAGTGCGGGAAGGCCCCAGATGTTGTCGTTGAGCTCGACGGCCAGCTCGCGGCGGCCATCCGGGTTCAGCCATTCGAGCCGACTCGCGGGCCTCGGCGGAGGATCCGGAACGTACAGCAAGTCTCCGTCGGGCGTTGTTCGAACGCGGAACCACTCCGTCTCAGGTAAAAGGTCCATGGGTGGTCCTGTGAACCGTTGTGTGCCGGCATCAAATGGGCGAACAACCATTCGGCCGCTGTCGGTTCCCAATTGGTACACGAGAAAGCCATCCTTCACATACCATCCATTGATGGCCGCCGGCTCGAGGATTCTCCACTCGCCGCTCGTCAGATCGATGGTGATCAAGTCCGCGTTCGTACCAGACGCGTACTGACGGCTAGAGATCAGCGTCTTCTGTTCGCGAAGGATCTCGCCGATGTAGATGAATTGCTCTCGACCTGGCAGCGTGTCGGCTCGGGCGACGAACTCTTCGGTGCCATCCGTAAGATTCTTTCGGTAAGCGTCGCCCGCCCTCTCGAATATGATCGATTCGTTCGACTCCCAGGCGGGCATGCCGCCGTTTGCAACAACGCTCACCGGCAACCCATTGGGAATAGAGATCAGGTAGATGCTGGATCCGTTTTGGGCTTCGATAACAAGTCGCGATCCGTCTGGAGAGAAGAACGGATAGTCCTTGTCGAATGTGTCTTCGATAAGCCGGGTCGTTCCCTCGGATAGATCGTGCAGGAAGATCCCGTGCGTCCCGGATGTGTCGGCGGCATCCAGCGCCAGGTATCGCCCGTCCGGTGACATGGCGGTATGCCGAATCCACTGCAGTCCCTCGAAGTGAAGTGTCAACTTTCGGAAAGGCTCGGCACGGCCCTCGTCGCCTCGGCCGATAAGCACCCACGCGAGTGCGAATCCCAGAATCAGTCCGGGCACAAGCCAGAGCCAGCTGCGGGATCCGTCTTTGGCGACTGGCTGAACGACCGAGCCCGGCGCGTCCACACCCGACACGGCGGACGGTGCTGTGCCAGAGAGACGAGTCGTAGCGGAAGATGCTGCGAACGTCGCTGAGCTCTGACTCGTTGCAACGCGGCGGAGATCGACGATCAGATCCGCAGCCGAACCGTAGCGCAACTCCGCATCCTTTGTCAGGCACTTGCTGACGATGCGTTCAATCTCCATCGACACGCCTGTGCGAACGGCCGTCAGCGGCTCGGGCTCCGCGTTCAGAATGCCGTAGATGGTTGCCTGCTCATAGTCGCCGAGGAACGGCATCTGGCCTGACACCATCTCGTACAAGATCACACCGAGCGACCAGACGTCGCTTCTCCGGTCCACCTCCTCGCCCCGCGCCTGCTCGGGACTCATGTAGGCCACCGTCCCTAGCGTCGAGCCCATCTGTGTCAGCTTCGTCGAGGCTGCCGTCTTCGCCAGACCGAAGTCGAGAATTTTCGGAACACCCGCCGACGTCAGCATAATGTTGCCGCTCTTGACGTCGCGGTGCACAATGTTCTTCTCGTGCGCCGCCTTCAGTCCATCGGCAACCTGTGTTGCAATGGAGATCGCATCCTGCAAAGGGAGTGGACCCTTGGCGACGCGTTCGGCTAGCGACTCTCCATCGATGTACTCCATCGCAATGAAGGGACGCTTCGCTTCTCCCTCCACGTCACTTTCGTCTATCTCGTAGACATGCGCGATGTTGGGATGATTGAGTGCCGCGGCCGCACGGGCTTCGCGATAGAAACGCGCCCGGTCATCTTCCGATGCCAGTGCATGAGGTGGCAGCAGCTTCAGCGCCACCGTCCGGTCGAGCTTAGTATCCTCGGCCTTGTAGACGATGCCCATCCCGCCCTGGCCAAGCTGGCCGACGACGCGGTAGTGCGATATGATGGTGCCGGGATTCACAGAGGTGGCCCTATGACGCGTTCAGGCGCTATGGGTTCGGCGAGAGGCGCTTGACGTGCTCAAACCAGTTGATCACGACGTTGACGGGTGGGGCGGACGCGTCTGTCTGGTCGTCATCTTCGTCGGTCACAACAGTCGGCAAGCCGGTGACATACATACCGGCATTGTCCTCCGTCAATGTGTAGGAGATTCGGGCCCGGTCGGTCCGGGCTACTTCCTCCGGATTTCCAAACCGAACTCGACTCCCAACAGGGGCAACCTCGACACGCATGAGGGAAGGCCCGTCCAGGAAATAGAGAAACTTGCCGTCCCTGGACCACTCGGGAGCCGAGCCCGGGCCATCGGAGACGTCCCACTCTCCCCCTTCGGCGCTGACTGGTTTGGCAAACACATGGTCCCGATGCTCGTACGCAATAAAGCGCCCGTCCGGGGAGAATCGTCCCCGCGTGGCTTCGTTTTCGATGACCCGGAGCGCACCGTCGCGAAGGTCAAGAAGGGTGACGGCGGTGAACGAACCTCTCAAGGCCTCACTCGCGGGTCCTTCACCCCGGTTTGCAAAGATGTTTGATCGCGTGAACGTCACGTACCGTCCGTCGGGTGACCAGTCGGGGTACTCAAGCCGGACCGAATCGGCATGCAGTATCCTCGGGCTCCCGGTCCCATCCGAGGACCGCACGATGAGGCGGCTCGAACGACCCGTCCCTTCGCGAAGGGACACTCTTCGATCTACGTATAGCAATGAGTCGCCGCCGGGCGACCACGTCGGCTCGTCCCCGCTGTTGTCGAACGTCAGGCGGTCCCGGAATCCGCTCTTGACATCAAGAACCCAGATATCCTGGTCTGGAATCGACTGGGGTCCGGTCCCGCCTACATCACTGATCTCGACGGCGAGCTGACTTCCGTCCGGCGAGAGGCGTAGATCCCAGTAGTTCTGCACCTCGAACGGCAGCGACCTCGCAGAACCTCCGAAGTCAAGCCTGTTTATGACCGAGTTCAAACCACCGAGGACGTTGCGGGCCGTGGCCTCGAGCGAGACGAACGTCCCGCCGGCGGACACTGCGAAGGTCCGCGGGTCAACGGACGATTCGAGGCTCGCAGGCACTCCGGCGATCTTTCGTTTCGTAACATCAAACGGGACTGCCATAAGCTCACCCTCGAGTTCGAAGATCAGGTGCCCCGTCGGAATCCACCTCGGTGCATAGCCTCCAAGCTCAAGCACTCCGATTCTCTCCAGCGAATCCAGATCCCACATTCCGATTCCAACGGACCCGCCAGCGTACTCGATTGTCGCGATCATCGTCTTCCCGTCCGGAAGGACAAAGGGCCAGTCGTGATCAAGCTCGCCTTCTTCCAGCGTGGTAACCTGCGTCGGCGACCCGCCGACGAGCGGCTTGATCCAGAGTGTTCCGAAATCCTCATAGATGAGTCTCTCATCAGGAGCCCACGCCGTATAGGGCCCCGGCTCGGTTGTCTCGTCGACCACCGTAATTGGCTTCCCACCGAACAGTGAGACGCGCTTCACGCCAGAGACCATCGTCATCATGATCCAGCTGCCATCAGGAGAAACGCGCAGCACGAGGGCGTCCTCCGTGCCATCGAGCGTCCTGACGGAACCATCATCCAGTTCAAGCACGCGTATGGGATCGCCTGTTTGCCCGACATAGACGACCGACGCGCCGTCGGGCGTAACGTCGAGTGCCGTCAATCGCTCAGCTTCGGGACTTGGGAGCGCCAGTCGTTTGACGGATCTCTCGACTTCGGATGAATCTCCACCGAATGCCCATACCCCCGCGGCTCCGACCAGTAGTCCCAACAGCAGAGCTATCCCTGCAACGAGGGCATTCGGACGACGACTTCTGGAGCCGGCGGCTGGCTCAATAGCTATGGCATCTACTCCACCTAAAGTGGCTGGCCGGACAGTTGTCGTGGTTGTCGATAGTCGCGAGGTCTGCACACTCGCTGCCAGATCAATCGCCTTAAGGTCCGCCGGAAGCTCGTCGACATGCTGGTACCGCAGATCCGGATCCTTCGCCAGCATCTTCGCGATGATCCCGTCGAGTGCCATCGGCACACCTGCGCGAAGCGTCGTCAGCGACTCCGGGTCCTCGTTCAGGATCCCATAGACTACCGCTTGCTCGTAGTCTCCCCTGAAGGGCAGCCGGCCCGTGATCAACTCATACAGGATCACGCCCAGTGAGAAGATGTCGCTCCGCCGGTCCACCTCTTCCCCCTTCGCCTGCTCCGGGCTCATGTAGGCGACTGTCCCCAGCGTCGAGCCCATTTGAGTGAGCTTCGTCGAGGCCGTTGTCTTCGCCAGACCGAAGTCGAGAATCTTCGCGACTCCCTTCGTGGTCAGCATGATGTTGCCGCTCTTGATG
>JABDKH010000315.1 GCA_013002345.1 Rhodothermales bacterium | reverse complement strand
CTATGACGCACTGAAGCTGACCGGGAAGATGCGCTCGATGAAGGACCTGTACGAGGCCATCATTGTGGGCGCCGTTGAGCGCGTCCGACCGAAAATGATGACCGTTATCGCGATCATGGCCGGTCTGCTACCCATCCTCTGGGGACATGGCACTGGCTCGCAGGTAATGAAACGGATCGCAGCACCAATGGTCGGGGGAATGGTCTCGTCTACGATTCTAACGCTGGTCGTGATTCCGGCCATCTACTATCTGTGGAAGCAGCGAGAGGTGAGGCAGCTCTCGGTTGAGCTGGCCGACGACACATTGAATGAAGAGCAGTGAGGCCTCTGTGCCTCGTACATCGCAAGATCAACTGTCGATTCGCCTCGGAGGAAGCAGTCAGTTTTACAACTTTAGTAACAAACTCGGGAGGTTCCGTGATGTCGAGATCAGCTCTTGAAGGATCATTTACCGGTCTCATGTTGGCCGTTCTTCTTGTGGGGACGGCGTCGGCTCAGCAAGATCACGAGAGTGGGACAGGACATACATGGCCTTCCGACTTGTCGATGGTGGAGGTTCATGGAACCGTTGTGACCGAGGGAACAGAACCGAACCAGACCTATTTCCTCGACGAAGACGGAGATCTATCCGCGGACTACCAGCTCATGCTGGGACCGTGGTGGTACCAGCCGGCTTCTGGGGTTGCCCGGCCAACCGATGGCGACGTCGTTACAATCGTGGGTACTTTGCAGCCCCCTCATGTATCGCCGCCGAGTCTGATGGTATTCTCAATTGACGGTGTCCGGTGGCGCACGGCGGTGGAATTTGGGATGCATGGATGGAATGGTGGATCATTCTGGATTGATACTGGAGACACCCTCACAACAACGGGTTCTGTTCTCATTGACACAACGTACTACTACGTTCACTACTACCTCGACGAGGATTCCGACGGCGTGCCGGAGTATCAACTTGGGTTTGGACCTCACTGGTACATGCCCGAAGGTGTCGAGCGACCCGAGGATGGGCAAGTAGTCACCGTCTGGGGAGTCCTCCATTCGCGTACTGGAACCGACATGCTTTCTGTTTACGAGCTGGATGGTCAGGCATGGCGCCCATTCGGTGACACAGCACCGTGGTCTGGGAACTGGTTTGCACGAGAACACGGTGATTCGTTATTCACATTCTGCGCCAACGACTCAATGCACCGGTTAGGATTTCCGTCAGGTCACATGGACGGCCACAGAATGGGTATGGGGTGGCCGGATTCGAGTTTCACCCAATTCTGGAGAATCCATCCAGACAGCCTGCCTGGTCCTGGTGACATTACCCACATGATGGGTTTCTATCTGGACATTCACGACCCGTTCGGTGAAAGTATGATGGATGGCCGCTTCGGTGACCGTGGCGGCATGATGGGGTTCAGTCGGGAATACAACATGGTCTTGCACTATCGGAATGAAGATCTGATATCGCACAACGTTGCGGAAGAGGATCTGGCCTTGTGGTCGTGGGACGGTCCATCGACACAATGGTCACCCGTCGGCGGCACAACGATTGATGTTGAGAACAATACCGTCAATCTCAGTTCTGCAGCGTTGAGCAACTACTATTCCCTGGTGGTCTCGGGATCCGCCACGGCGACGGATGATCTGGAAGACATACCATCGGCATTCGAGCTATTTCAGAATTATCCGAATCCGTTCAATCCACTCACCACCATACGATACAACCTGCCGGAGGCGGCCCGCGTAACCTTGATCGTCTTCGACATCATCGGACGGCCGGTGGCGACGCTGGTGGACCGGGAACAGATTGCAGGGCGCCATAAGGCGGTCTTTGATGCGCATTCATATGCCAGCGGTCTGTATATGTACCGGCTTGACGCGGGGGATTTCAGGAAAGAGGGCAAGATGATGCTGGTCAAGTAGTTGACGCATCTACAGGGGTTCGACGAGAACCCCTATGATCACAAAAACCAAATGAGATCGAGGCTGTGTTGACACGAAATCAGATTATCCCGCTGGCAACCATCGTCGTGGGCGGGGTGTTGTTCATGTCACTTGCAGACTGGGAGCCAACGGAGAAGGACGTTGCCGTCGGGTACTGGCACGACGGTCGATTACAGGACGCCCCGGATTTTGCACTTCCCACGCTTGAAGGAGACACTCTGACGCTTTCGGATTATCGTGGCAAGATCGTGGTTCTCAATATTTGGGCTACGTGGTGCGCACCGTGCCGGAAGGAAATGCCCGACTTTGTTAGTATTCAGGACGAACTCGGCCCATACGGTGTCCAGTTTATAGGAGTGTCAATCGACGGAGGTGGATTTGAAGTGATCGCTCCGTTTGCTGCGGAGTTCAACGTTAACTATCCCCTGGTGCTGGACGATGGATCGGTATATGATTCGTACGAGGGTAGTACGGGGGTGCCGACGACGTATCTGATCAACCGGAGTGGGCAGATCTGGCACTACATGCCCGGGGCTCTTTCTCGGAACATGCTGTTACCAGCTCTGCGACTAATGCTTGAGACGTAGAATGCGTGTGGGCCTGGGTGTCGATAGAGAAGCTAAGACAGCCCGAACGCACGGGGTGGCAGTCACATCACACTCGTCCTCACGTATGCCGGAAGGGTAGGAACTACGACAAGCATCGGACGCCCTTGCGGCAGCGCAGTCCAAAGGCGAAAGACACCACTGGTTTCCCTGGTCAGAAGGTTGGGTCCCCGAGGTCGGCTTCCACTGTGCCACGCCATGGCCCGCCCCTCCAGATTCAGCCTCTCGGTACGCCCAAACGGGCACTCTTGGCAGATCCTACACTGCTGCCGTCTGCACGTGAGAAGTATCAGTTACTCTCGTTTTTGAAGGAAGAAAAGCTGGATGGACTACAACCGAGAAGAGGACAATGCCTCACGGTAGCGTGGGGTGGATCGGTCCGGTACGGTAGTTATGACATCGGTAGCCCGATGCTTGCGGAACGCAGTGTTGCTTCACTGACCCCCGGCCCAGCACAACATTCAGCCAGCTTACCGTCCACGACAACGGCGGGAAGCGTGCGCACGTTTAGGGCCGCGGCCCGGCTGGTCACGTCATGATCATGCATGTCCAAGACCTCGACCTCACATGAGGTGCAGGCCAATTCCCGCACCAGTGTGACAGCGTCTTCGCACATCGGGCATCCGGCACTAAAGACAGTCACTTTGCGTCTTTTCATCATCGTTTCCCCTTCATTTTAGTTATCCGTGCTCGGCACACACAACCAACATCTGAGCTTCCTCAATCGGTTGGACAGTTGCCCATTTGAACAGGCGGGCAAGGGGTGTCACCGTACGAGCAGAAGACACAGCAATCCCCTTGATGCGGACGAATGATAGACCCGCAAGAGGGACACGCCCAGAAGAATTGACATGCCTCTGTCGGCATTGCCTCGTCGGAGTGCTGTCCACACTCTGGGCACGTGATTCTTGACGTTAGCGTGATGCTCATGAGCCCGTGTCTGATTCTCGGCGGAGCGAAGACGGATACCCCGCGTTTGCCGTCGCCGACAGTAGGTCGTCAACCGTTAGCCGGCTGGCGTCGTATCGCACGGTGGCGATCGGAGGTTCATATGATACTTGTGCCTCAACTACACCGTCGATCCGCGAAAGGGCTATGGAAACAGTGGTGGTGCATGATGCGCAAGTCATGCCCTCAATCTCGAGTACAGCGCTTTCGATGTTTGAAGTCTCTGTCGCCACTGTAGTGGATACAGAGTTACCACCCGCGGACGCCAGCAACCACGGCGACAAAATTAGCAGCAGACTCGCGACGACACCTGCTAGCATAAGGATCTGCTTGGTACGTCGGCTGAGTATGCCTTCTGTTTCGCAGGCGCAGTCAACATCCGACGCTGACCGGTTGCTCTGGTAGAAAGCAACGGCAAGAAGACCAAGGGCCAGGACAACAAAGAAGGGTCGATATGATTGTAGAGCGATCAAGTTACTGACCCACGCGCCGCCAATGCCGAGTGAGACAAGAGCGAGCGGGATCGTGCAGCACGCAGAGGCGCCGACCGCAGCACCAACGGCACCGACAAGGCTCCAGTCTGAGTAGTTCCTGTCTCGGTTCATGGGGAATCACCAATACTGTTGTCATCCAAGGCATCAAGTATTGGGCAGTCGCCTATCAGAGAATCCGAATCGCACTTTTCCGCCATCCTTGTGAGGGCCACCGCCATGTTCGTGAGGGTGACAATGCGCGTCTCGATCTCGGACGCTTTTTCCAGAGCCTTTTCCTTAACCTCGGCGCAGGATGAGGCCGGATCTGCCCGGAGAGACATTAGCTCTGTTATCTCACG
>JABDKH010000314.1 GCA_013002345.1 Rhodothermales bacterium | reverse complement strand
ACGGAGGCGGGATCGATTGGGCAGCGGTTCGAACAACCGCCGTCGAGAACGACCTGATCGATCCGAACGCCAGTCCGTCCACGGCAGAGCTTCAGACATTGTTGTTCAACGAGTCGATTTCCACCGCAAGTGAGGACGATGAACTTGGAGGCTCGGGCGATGGCCTTTCGATGGTTTCCACATACGTCCAGGATCTCCATGGATCGATCGAGCTCCGATCCGTCGCGGGCGTCGGAACTGAAGTCGAGGTCATCGTGCCTAGATTTCAATCTCTGCAATCGATTGTTCTGGTACTCACTGCGAATGCGCGGTGGGGAATACCCGAACTCGCGATTTTGGAAAGGACATCTATCGCAGATGCCATCACCTATCGGACTCCTGATGGGCGCAAAGAGGTCCTTTTCAGGGATGGCACCATTCCTCTGGTGTCCCTTGGCAAGCTGGTGGGAGATGAAGACGCGGAAACCAGCAGAGATGTCATCGTGGTGTCAACGCACGGGGGCCCGCTTGCTCTGTCGGTCGCAGGCACGCTCGGAGTGATGGAAGTTGCTCCGAAACGTCTGGGTGGACTGTTGCGTTCTGCGCCGTTCGTGACCGGTGCCGCGATGGTCAGCGGAGAGATTGCAATGCTGATCGACACCGATTCGCTGATGGAAGTGGCGAACGCCCTCGCGTTGGATGAACAACACAATCGCAAGACCATTCTGATCGTCGATGATTCAATCGGTGTGCGTCAGGTTTTGGCAGCAGCGCTCACTGCGGGCGGTTTCGACGTTGTGGCGGCGGCCTCATCAGTAGGGGCACTCAATCAGCTTGCGAACAATCCGGTCGATGCCATGGTCGTCGACTACGCCATGCCGGGACAGGACGGCGTCGAATTGGTAACACGCGTACGGGAGACATACGGCGACATGCCGGTTGTGATGATCTCGGGTGTTGCCGATGAGGCAGATAGAAGCCGAGCAGAGGCCGCAGGAATAGATGCATTTTTTCAAAAATCTGACTTCAGAGAAGGCGCGTTGGCGTCGATGTTGATATCACTGCTGAATGATGGGTCACCGATGGGAAAGACGGCACAATGAAGGTTCTGGTAGCTGACGACTCGCCCGTGTTGGTGCGAGCGTTGGCGAAACTCCTCGATCAGGCGGGCTACGACGTGGTGATAGCCAACGATGGGCTAGAGGCGATCCAGAAGTTCTACGAAGAGATTCCCGACCTCGTTCTTCTCGATATCAACATGCCCAAGCTGCATGGATATGTGGTCTGCCGACTTATCAAAGAAGACCCATCCGCACGATCGGTTCCCATCCTCATCTTGACAGCACGCAGCTCGAACGAAGATCGCTATTGGGCCACAAGATCCGGGGCAGACGGCTTCCTCACCAAAGAATCGATGGGTGAGGAACTTCTGGATTCGGTGCAGTCCGCACTCGCGAGCCGGGCGCTCGCCGATCTCTCCAGAATCGAACCACCCACGCAGACATTGGAAGAAAGCGACGTTCTCGCCCGTGTGTGCGAGGTGCTCGACCGAAAACTCTTCGAGGCCAGCATCGTCAACGACATTGTCGCGATTGGCGTTCGTGCTGACGACCTGCATGGAACGATCAACGAGTCGCTGAGCATCCTTGGCCGGCTAGTCGAATGTGACGCCGCGGGAGTCCTGCTGCACCTGGAACACGAGCTGGTGCTAAGAGCAAACAAGCTCATGTCTATCGGCGACTTCGAGGTGTTCAGAGACCTGTCCGCCCTGCGGGGTCGGCAGTTCACGACCGTCGATGTACGCGGCGAAGACTTGAACCTCATACTCCCCACCGGCGTCGACACGTCCGAGATTCTCGATACCACGGGCGCCACAACTGACGGAGGTTGGGAGTCGTTCGAATCGATTCCTCTGTGGTCAAAGGGCGAGGTCGTCGCCCTGCTAGTTCTGGCCTCCCACGAAAAGGACGCTTTCAGCGACAACGCCCGAAGAAATCTCCGGACGATCGAACCTCATCTCGCGACGGTGATCGACTCGGCGAAACAGTATCAACGAATCCTCGAACAAGAGGCACGCTCGAGCCTGTCGAGCCTGCTGGACTGACATACGTCGGAGAGCAAACTGCGGGCTCTCTCAGGTCTTCTTGAGCGGTGCCCAGGCCAGGAGAAGGGTCTTTGGACCCTCATTGTCGAACACGACGACAGCTTCGGCTCCGTCGCCTTCTCCTCGAATTTCACGCACGCGACCCTTCCCCCAATACTCGTGATGCACGACATCCCCTGCTGCGATGTCAGACGCCGAAACCGTCGAGCGTTGTGCAGACTCGGTTGCAGGGTTGCGGGTGCGGGACCTCTTGGACGTGAGTGTGTCCGGAATTTCTTTCAGAAGTCTGCTGACCGAGTTGAAGTTGGTGCCGCCAAATAGGGTCCTGCTCGTCGCATTGAGGAGGTAGAGGTGCTCCTGGGCGCGGGTGATGCCAACATAAAACAAGCGGCGCTCTTCTTCGAGTTCGGCCGGGTCTCCTAACGATCTCATATGCGGAAACACTCCGTCTTCAAGACCGACCATGAAGACAGCCGGATATTCGAGGCCCTTGGCGTTGTGGAGTGTCATGAGGGTCACGGCGCCGGATTGTCCGTCGAGTGCGTCCACGTCGGCAACGAGGCTGACCGATTCGAGAAAGGCCTCGACGCGCTGGTGTCCGGTCAATTCGGACCACAGAACTCCTTCTTCGTTGGTCGTCCCCATCTGAGTTTCTTCGAAGTCAATGGAAGAGGCGACCACCTCCTTGATGTTTTCCGCTCGCCCCAGAGCTTCTATGGTGCGTTCTGATTCCACCCATTCGAGATATCCGGAGTCCTCGATGATCGCTTGCAGCGCCCCCGCCGGACCGTCGTCCGCA
>JABDKH010000313.1 GCA_013002345.1 Rhodothermales bacterium | reverse complement strand
ATCGCATACCGGCGCACAGGATAGTGTGTAGCTTGTGGCCTACGAAGGCTACAGCGGCATGTTACCCGCTATGCAGGACTGATTCAGTCCACTGGCCACACACTCTCGGAATCTTCACGACGCAGAGTCGACGAATAGACGAATAGAAGACGTGTACCATGAGCTATCCGACATCAGTTGAACTGTGTGAGGTGGGCCCGCGCGATGGTTTCCAGTTCGAGGAGAAGCCGATTTCGACGCAGTTCAAGCTCGAAATCATCCGAGAACTGATCGCTGCCGGTCTCAGCCGCATTCAGGTCGCCTCGTTCGTGCATCCACGAAAGGTGCCCCAGATGGCGGACGCGGAGGAGATCATCGACCAGCTCGGGGATCAGGACGGCGTTACAGTTTCGGGCCTTGTTCTAAACCTTAAGGGTCTCGAACGAGCGCGAAACACGGGATTGAAATACGTAGACATTTCGATCGCGACGAACAATCGTCACAGCCGCGACAACGCAAACATGTCCGCCGAACACGCACTGGAAGAGGGCGAGCAGATGGTCCGCGGTGCGCTTGAGTACGGCTTGCGGCCACAGATCGGCCTCCAGACAGTCTTCGGATATGCGTCGCCCGGAGACACCCCAGTCAAGACCATCGTCAACGCGATCGAGAGATTCGCCGATTTGGACCTCGACTCCGTTTCACTCGCCGACTCAACCGGTATGGCGAATCCGAAGATGGTCGAGGAGCGTTTGAAGCCTGTTCTGGAGATGCTGCCCGCACATCAGATCGTTCTTCATCTCCATGACACACGAGGACTGGGGATGGCCAACGTCGTGGCGGCACTCGGCAGCGGCGTCTCACGATTCGACACGGCGTTCGGCGGAATGGGAGGGTGCCCGTTTATTCCCGGTGCGACCGGGAATATCGCGACGGAGGACACAGTCTATCTGCTCAATGCGCTCGGCATCCGGAACGGCGTGGACGTCGGGAAAGTGTCCGCCTGTGCACTCCGCATGGAGCGCTTCCTCGGGAAGACGCTTCCGGGTCGCATGCACACGCTGGCAAGCAAGTCGGACGAGTCGGATTCCTGAACCCTGCCTCCGCCCATTCTACGCCGAAGCCGGGTCATGCTCGGCCGCGTAGTCCTCGAGGGGCGGACAAGAACAAACGAGATGACGATCGCCGTACGCGTCGTTTACTCGTCTCACTGATGGCCAGAACTTGTGCTCACGAGTCCACGAAGTCGGGAATGCGGCCCTCTCGCGTGAATACGGATGCTCCCACGTGTCGGCCGTTACCATCGCAACCGTATGCGGCGCATTGACCAGGAGATTGTCTTCAGAGGGCATGACCCCGAGCTCGGCCTCCTGTATCTCCGTTCGAATGGAGATCATAGCCTCGCAGAACCTGTCGAGCTCCTCCTTCGATTCACTCTCCGTCGGCTCGATCATCATGGTTCCGACAACGGGCCAGGACATCGTCGGTGCATGATAGCCGTAATCCATGAGCCGCTTGGCAACATCGACTTCGGATACTCCGGCCGACGCCCGGAATGCGCGCAGGTCCAGAATGAATTCATGCGCGACAAACCCGGTCTTTCCGGTATAGAGGATGGGATAATGCGCCTCGAGGCGTTTCGCGATGTAGTTCGCGTTGAGAATCGCCGTCTTCGACGCGAGCTCCAGTCCTTCGGTGCCCATCATGGCGATGTAGGCCCACGATATCAACAGAATGCTTGCACTGCCGTACGGAGCGGCCGCGATGGTGCCCAGAGAGCTCGTGCCCCCGGTCTCAACGACCGGATGATTCGGCAGGTATTCCACCAGATGTGAGGCGACACCGATCGGGCCCATTCCCGGTCCTCCGCCACCGTGGGGAATGCTGAACGTCTTGTGTAGATTGAGATGGCATACGTCCGCGCCGAAGTCGCCCGGCCTGCACAGTCCGACCTGCGCATTCATGTTTGCGCCATCCATGTACACCTGGCCGCCATTGACATGAACCGTCTCGCAGATCTCCCGGATCTTCTTCTCAAAAACCCCGTGCGTGGACGGGTACGTGATCATGAGCGCAGCCAGTGATTCCTTGTTGGCCTCGGCCTTCGCCTTGAGATCGTCGACATCGACGTTGCCGTGACGATCGCACTTCACAACGACCACCTTCATTCCAGCCATCGTCGCGCTGGCGGGATTCGTGCCATGCGCAGACTCGGGAATCAGACAGACGTCTCGATCGTGATCTCCACGAGAATGATGGTAGGCTCGAATGACAAGCAGTCCCGCGTACTCGCCGGACGCTCCGGAATTCGGCTGAAGAGAAACCGCCTCGAAGCCGGTAATCTCTGCCAACCAGGCCTCCAGCTCGCTGAAGATCGTCTGGTATCCTGCCGCCTGATCCTTCGGTGCGAAGGGATGCATTCGGCCGAAAAGCCCCCAGCTCACCGGCATGAGTTCGGCTGCCGCGTTCAGTTTCATTGTGCATGATCCCAGCGGGATCATGCTGGTCGTGAGCGACAGGTCTCGCGCCGCCAGTCGACTCGCGTACCTCATCAGATCCGTTTCCGACTGGTAGCTGTCAAAGACCGGGTGGCTCAGGTATTCGCTCGTGCGGCGGTTGAGACCTAGATAGCCGTCCTCGGTAAGAGCGGTGATGTTGGCCAGGTCGAAAACCGGTTTGCGATCCCCGGCAAATACGGCGACGAGGTCACGCAGGTCATCTGCACTGGTGGTTTCGTCGAGCGCAATGCCCAGTGACGAGTCCTCGAAGATTCTGAGATTGATGTTTTTCGCGAGAGCCCTTTCGATGATCTGCGCCGAGACCTCGGGCGCTGCATCGACGCGCAGCGTGTCGAAGAAGTGCCGGTGACGTACGTCGTAGCCCAATCGCTCGAGCGCATTGCCAAGGGTTCTGGTCAGATTGTGAATGCGATTTGCAATCGCTCGGATGCCGTCGGGTCCGTGATAAACCGCGTACATGCCGGCCATTACTGCAAGCAGGACCTGAGCTGTACAGATATTCGACGTTGCCTTGTCGCGCCGGATGTGCTGTTCTCTCGTCTGGAGCGCCATTCGTAGCGCACGGTTGCCTGCGGAGTCCACCGTCACGCCGATGATGCGGCCCGGAATCTGGCGCTTGAACTCCTCGCGGGTCGCGAAGAACGCGGCGTGCGGCCCACCATAGCCCAACGGTACGCCAAATCGCTGAGTGCTACCCACCGCTACATCAGCGCCGAATTCGCCCGGCGGCGTCAGGAGTGCAAGACTCATCAGGTCGGCTGCGACCACCACATGGGCGCCGTTGTCGTGGGCGTCAATGCAGAAGTCGGTGTAGTCAAATATTTCGCCGTCCGTCGCGGGATACTGCAGCAGCGCTCCGAACACACCGTCGTCGAAGGTGAACTCGCTGTGATCGCCCACTACCACCTGAACACCGATGGGAAGAGCGCGCGTCTTCACGATATCGATAGTCTGCGGATGACAGAGCGACGAAACAAAGAATGTGTCACGATCTGACTTCCGCGTGACGCGATGCAACATCATCATCGCTTCAGCGGCTGCCGTTCCCTCATCCAGAAGCGACGCATTCGCAATCTCGAGTCCGGTCAGATCAATGACCATCGTCTGGTAGTTGAGCAGCGCCTCGAGTCGACCCTGCGCGATCTCGGCCTGGTAGGGTGTGTACTGCGTGTACCAGGCCGGATTCTCAAAGATGTTGCGCAGAATGGCCGGAGGTGTAATCGTGTCGTGATACCCCATGCCGATGTACGATCGGAACACCGTGTTCCGGGACGCGACCTTACCTGCGTACTCCAACAGCTTGTATTCACTCCGCGGCTCCGGAAGACTCAGAGGCTTGTCAACCCGAATGTCCGATGGGATTGTTCGATCGATCAGATCGTCCAGAGAGTCCACCCCCACCTCGGCCAGCATCTGAGTGACTTCGCTGTCGGACGGACCAACATGGCGAGAAACGAATCGATCCGTATAGTCGAGTTGTATGGCCATAATTCAAAGATTTGCTGTGTCGATCGGCCCGTCTTGAACGAGACCGCGCGAACCCTGTTCTGGAAGAGAACTTGAATTAGGGTCCGCCGGCGAGCGACTAGTCTAATCCTCGGATTGTTCCTGGTTCAGGCGCTCGAGAGCCTGGCGAGCGGCCTTCTGCTCAGCGCTCTTCTTGCTCGATGCCCGGCCGATTCCGAGGTCACGGTCGCCGATAGATACCTTTATCGTGAAGCTCTTGTCGTGGTCCGGGCCTTCGGCGGTTACGACGCCATAAGCCGGCTGTGGCCAGGCACGAGCCTGGGTTAATTCCAGGAGTAGACTTTTATAGTTGTCACGGGTCCGCGCCAGCTCTTCGATATCCAGGGTCTGCAGCAAGCTGCGGGTGATGAATTCCCGGGCCGCTTCAAGACCATGATCAAGGTAGATCGCGCCGATGATGGCCTCGTACGTGTCAGAAAGTATGCTCCGGTTGGTTCGACCGGCCCCCCGATCCATATTCTCGCTGAGTTCGATGTGGTCTCCCAGTTGAATCGATGTGGCGCACTGTGCGAGGGTCTTGCCGTTGACGAGCCGGGCTCGCAGCTTCGTGAGGAAGCCCTCGTCTTTTGTCGGGTAACGGCTGAACAGATCTTCGGCCACGATGAGGCCGAGGATCGCGTCTCCAAGAAACTCAAGGCGCTCGTTCGACGTCGTGAAGTCGTTGTCGTCCTGAAGGACAGATCGGTGCCTCAAAGCCTGTCTATACCATTTCGCTTCGCGAGGAGTCCGGCCGACAAGTTGCGTGAATCGGCGCATGTCGTCGCTGTCGGACTCTACACCGGGCGAGGGCAGGAAGCTGCTGAGACGAGTCCGAATATTGCTGAAGAACGACATGCGGGGCAATTTGAAGCGGGTGCTGACGTGTTACTGGAGAATGTAATATTTTCGGAGTCATGATGACGCCGGGTTGTTAATCACGCGGGAGTCGGGAGGCGCTCGCCACAGCGGTCAAAAGATGGAACTCTGGATCCTGATCCCCCTTGCGGCTATTGCCGTCGGAGCCTTCGAGCAATGGCTGAAGTTCAAGGCAAAGCAGGACAAGCTCGGGACTTCGGCTGCTCAGCTCGAAAGTGCCGTCGACGAGCTTTCTAAGCAGCTTGAGGCTTCCGAAGAAAGCCGCAAGAACCTGCAACAGCGGGTACAGAATCTCGAGACTATCGTCACGAGCGTCGACTGGGATCTCGTGTCGGCCGGCCAGGACCGGCCCCAACTGGATCTTCCCGAAAAGACCGACGCCGAAGAGCAGGCCAGGAGAATTGCGAGGCGCGTCCGCTGAGCCCGCTATAGTTTTCGACCGTCGGCCAGCATTTCGACGGCCTTCTCAATCCGACGCCTCCGCGTTTCGGCCTTCCTGGCGGACGTAATCCAACGGGCATACTCCTTCTGGCCCGTGTAGCTGAGGCTGCGAAAGAACTCCCGAGCGGTGGAGTCGGATCTCAAAGCCATCTCGAGGTCAGCGGGCACGTCGACTTTTCGCTCCTCCAGATCTCGCTTGATCACGACCTGAACGAGGTCGCCCACGTCCTTGCCGACCTTCCCGCGGATTTCCTTGACTATTCCGAGGACGTGATGCTCGGCCATCGGCGCGATCGAGCCACGGTAGACCTCGCCGTCGAACGTCGCGACTACGGGTACTCTTCCTTTTGCGCCAAAGACAATCCCGACGTCGAAAGGAATTGTAACGAACGCGCCGCCACCACGACCCTTCTCGATCTTGGCCTCAAGCTCATGCTTGCCGGTCCCTTCGCGCAATTGTGCCGCTCCTGCCTACCCCGGACTCCGGGCTCGGTCATTCTGGTACAGCCTATCCCCTGAGATGGCGATAGACCACTTCGGAGATTTCCCTCCCCATTCTCGTCGATTCCTGGTCCTCAGCAATTCCGCGCGTGAGGATCACCAGGATATAGGGTTGTTCGTTGTCCGGAAAAACAATGCCGGCGTCGTGGTGATGGGCCGTGATCATCCCGGTCTTGTGTGCCACGCGTCCACTTTCGCCACGATTGGCCATGATCATCTCAAGCGGCACGTCGGACATTATCTCCAGCATCTCGGCACTGGCCGCGGACGAAACAACTTCACCATCTCGCAAGGCCTCAAGCAGCAACGCCAGATCCGCAGCGGTCGTCGTGTTGTTCATGCCCGCGTCGAACGCTTTGAGATCCTCAACACCTCGGAGCACCTCCATGTGCCGGATCCCCATCCTCTCAATCGTTGCCTGGACGCTGTCCGCCGTTACGAGGTTGATGAGGATGTTCGTTGCGAGATTTGAAGAGCTGGTTATCAGTCGGTAGACCAGGCTGCGAATCGGCACACGCTGGCCAAGCATGGAGTAGATCTCGGTGTCGCTGTCCTCCTCAATAGAAAAGGTGGAGCCGTCTACGATGGAAGAGAACTCATTCGTGATCTGCAGAGAATCATCCAGTCCGAAATAGCCTTCGGCCGACTGGCGATACAACTCAATCATGACCGCGATCTTCATCGTGCTGGCCGCATGAAACACGAGGTCGCCACTGACATCAATCGTGACTTCTCTTGACCGATCGCGAATAGACACACCCACTTCCGCGTCCGGATATTCGGCAAGCACCGCTGCAATCTCACTCTTCAGGGCATCGGTATTCACGGCAGACGTACACGATTGCAGGAGACAAAGAAAGAGCGCACACATCATGATGCCACCGCAGGGGTTCCTGACGTCCAGATGATGCGGTTCGGGCACGGCGATCTTCGATTACTGAGACGGCCTGATCTATTGCGAAGTATAGGATCGGGTATCACGATGCGCAACGACGGAAGTCTGGCACTCGGAGCACCATGTCGTTAACTTCGTCGCCGTGAGGCGAAGAATTGGATGGCTTACCCGGAGTATCTATGAGAATCACTTTTTGCGGTGCGGCGAAGACAGTAACGGGCTCGAAACACCTCGTGGAACTGGCGGATGGTACGACGCTCTTGCTTGATTGCGGGCTGTTCCAGGGGCGACGCGCCATAGCCGACGAAATGAACCAGAGGTTTCTGTTTGATCCATCGAAAATCGACGTGGTATTGTTATCTCATGCCCACATCGACCACTCAGGATTGCTGCCGAAGCTGTACAAGGAGGGTTTCAGAGGGAAGATCTGGGCAACGCACGCCACCTATTCGCTCTGTGCGCTGATGCTGCTCGACAGCGCACATATCCAGGAAAAAGACATCCGGTTCGTGAACAAGATCCGTGCAAAACACGGGGAGCCGCCCCGCGAGCCCCTCTACCTGCGAGAGCACGCAGAAAAGGTGCTGGATCTCTTCGTGGGTGTTGGCTACCGCCAACGATTCTCACCCGCCAAAGGTGTCAGCGTCGAATATCGTGACGCCGGCCATATCCTCGGCTCCGCGACAATGGTACTCACCGTTACAGAGAACGGAAAAGAAACCAGACTGGGTTTCACCGGCGACGTGGGCAGTTCGGGTCGCCCGATTCTCCGGGATCCACAGGCGATGGAGGACTGCGATTTTCTGATCACCGAATCTACCTACGGTGGAAAGGTGCACGAGCCCGCCGATCGTGCCAAGGAGGATCTGGCAGAGGTCGTTAAGAGAACAAGTGGTCGAGGGGGAAAGGTCATCATCCCCGCATTTGCTGTTGGCCGAACGCAGGAGATCGTTCATGCCCTCGATCAACTGTGGAATGAGGATCGGTTGCCACCCATCCCGGTCTACGTCGATAGCCCGCTCGCTATCGAAGCGACGGGCGTTTACCTCTCGCATCCGGAGTGCTACGACTCCACGCTCCAGGAGTATCTCATGTCGGATGACACTCCCTTCGGGTTTGATCGTCTGTCATATGTTCGCGCTGCGGAGAAGTCAAAGGAGTTGAACGGAAGTCGGGTTCCGATGGTGATTATCTCGGCGTCAGGCATGTGCGAGGCCGGGCGGATCCTGCACCATCTTCGCAACAACATTGAGGACGACCGAAATACGGTCATGATCGTCGGCTACTGTGCGGATCATACGCTGGGCAAGAGGATTGTCGACCGCACTCCCGAGGTGCGCATCTTTGGGGAGAGCTACAAGCTCCGCGCAGAGGTTGTAGTCAAGAACAGCTACTCGGCGCATGCTGATCAGCCGGGGCTCATCGAGTTTCTCTCGAAGTCAGACGTGAAGCGGATCCGCAAGACGTTCCTTGTGCACGGGGATCCCGTTCGTCAGGAGCCGCTCAAATCAGCACTGCTGGAGAGTGGATTCGACAATGTCGTGATTCCCGACTACGGCGAGTCTGTGGAGTTGTAGTAGGAGCCCGGTCGCAGCGAATTTGTGTCGAAAGACTTGGATTTCTTCGTCGAGCCCGATACACTTCAGGCAGTTCATTTACATGACCTCTGGTTCCGACACGATTAATTGGGAATCCGGTGAGGCGTAAGCCGATTCCGGAGCTGTACCCGCAACTGTAAAGCGTGGAGGTGGTCGCTAAGACGAGGGCAGTCACTGTGCAAGGATGCACGGGAAGGCTGTTATCGGAGCCACCACCGGTTCAATCCATGTAAAGCCAGGAGACCTGCCAGGGTGTCTTCACGCCAACCTCCGGGGTTTGAGGCAGGTGGTGTCGTGCGATCCGATCGCTGGCATAACCCTGTCTTCGTCATTGAGGTCAGGGCTTTCTTATGTTCAGGCTTTTCTGCGCCTACCTGCTGCTGTGCAGCGCCAGCATCGGTCCGGCTTTCAGCCAGATCCTCGCGGCGGACAGCACCTACGTCCTTCCGGGCATTACAGTAGAGGATCTGCGGTCGCCCCTTTCGGGCAACGATACCGCTGCGCACACTACCCGCCTGTCGAGCGATATGCTGCAACGGTCCGGAGTACGGACGGTGGCGGAGGCGCTGAGTCGTCACGGAGCGATTTTTGTACGGCGGTACGGGACAAACGGGGCTGCCGGCGTAACTCTCCGGGGCACAGGGCCGAGCCAGACGGCCGTACTGCTGGACGGCCTTCCACTGGAAAACCCACAACTTGGCCAGGTGGATCTCTCACTGCTTCCGGCTTCCATGTTGTCGGGGGTCGATGTCATGCATGGCGGAGCATCTTCCCTTGTCGGGAGCAGCGCCGTGGGCGGCGTGATAAGCCTGCGCTCCCTGGCACCGTACGACCGGACCGGTCTGCGAGTATCGACGGGGCTAGGGGCCTGGGGTGAGCGAGATGCCGCCGGCCGTCTGACGGTAAGTCGGGGTCGACTTCGTGGACTGCTAACCGGCGAGGTGCGTCGTGTGGATGGCGACTTTCCGTATGTCGATCGAACCGCTTTGTCACCGGCAGCGAAAACGCGAGAGAACTCCGACGGCGCAAATGCCAATCTGATGACCCGACTCGTCCTGATTGGGGATAACTCAACCGTCGAAGTTGCGGGGTGGTTCATGAATGCGGAGCGGGGTCTGCCCGGGCTGTCCGGGTCCGGTGCGACCAGCGAGCGACAGGAAGATCAAATACGTCGCGCGTGGATGAGTTATCGTTTTGGAGAGACGACATTCACTGCCGGCACGCAACGGTCGTCGCTTCGGTACACCAATCCGGAGCTGGGAGTCGATGACACTGGACGAACCACTTCGACATCGCTCCGATTCTCGCGAAGTCAGGAGGTCATCCGCAACGTCAAGAGCGACGTCGGGATTGACGCGTCGATTCAGACCGCAACTCATCCCTCGCTCCGTGACGCTGTTCGTCAGCGAAGAGTCCGCGCATTTGCTTCCGGCGCCATCAGTGTCCGCTCTGTTACGCTGTTGCCGACTTTGCACGGCGAGTGGACATTCCGCACCGGAGGCTCCGGCGGGCGGATCAGCCCCGGCATGCGCCTGCGTTACGACAGCCTCATCCGGGGCCTGATCACATTGAAAGGCGGTCTCTCGACGAGCTTCCGCATGCCGACGTTTAACGACCTCTACTGGAGAGGTCAGGGCGCAGTCGGCAATAGCCGCCTCAGTGCTGAAAAGGGTCGGACGGTTGACGCTGGTTTCCTGCTGACAAGCCGGCTGGCAAATGTCGAGGCGACCGCGTTCTATCAGACCGTGCAGGACCAGATCACCTGGCTTCCGGACGACGCGGGAATCTGGACACCAGAGAACATCGAGAGTGTTCGAAACATGGGCGTCGAGTCAACGGTGTCGCAATCGATAGCGGTAGCGGATAACGCCTCCATGGATGTCGCGGCGCACCACACGCTTACCTATTCCCGCAATCGGACGGACGACACGTCCTCGTCAAACCATCCTCTGCGATACGTCCCCCGTCACGTGCTGAATATCGACGCCTCGTTCACGTGGACTTTTCTTCGCTTCGGCCTTTCCGGTCGTTACGTCGGCCGTCGATACCTCACGACCGACGCGTCAGAATGGGTGGCGGCATACACCGTCCTGAGCGGCGATCTTTCCGGCCGATTCCTGACGGGATTCGGATCTGTCAACATGGGAATCTATGTGGAGAATATCGGAGGTGTGGACTATCAAATGATGTATGGATATCCGATGCCACCGCGGAGCGTACGTCTTCAACTAAGCCTGACTATTCAATGAGAGTTACGCTTCATTCCCCGGCGATGTGGAATCTATTGGTTGTCGCGGTCTTGGTCATTTTCGGAATGGCAGGCTGTGATACGGCGGCGACCGACCCGGCTGAGGACCTCACGACGTACGTCCTCGTTGCTAACCAGGGGAATTTCGGCGATGGCAACGGCTCGGTCACGCGCTTCGACCCCGAAACCGGCACGGTCACCTCCGTACTTGCTCGCGCGGGATCAATCATTCAGAGCATTTTTGTCCGGGACAATCTCACATACGCAGTGATGAACACCGGAGACCGGATTGATATCCTTGACCAGTCGCGCGGACTCATTGGCCAGATCGTCGACGTGCCGAGCCCGCGTTACATCGCATGGGCGGATACCGACCGATTACTGGTTTCGAATCTCTTCGACAATACGGTTTCAATCGTCGACCTGACCACAAGCTCTATCGTGGGAAGCGTCGATGTGGGTCCCAACCCCGAAGGCATTTTTGTGGGCGGCGGCCTTGCCTATGTTGCCAATCATGGATTTGGCTCGGGAAGTACGATCTCGGTCGTTGATATCGGCACCGGTCAGGTTGTGAGAACTCCGGATCTGGCGTGTGACGGACCGCGTTTTGTTTTCATGGATGCGCAGAGTGAGCTGTGGATCGTATGCTCGGGCCAGGTACTCTATGACGCTAATTTCAATGCGGTCGGAACGACGAACGGGGCTGTCCTGGTCATGGATCGAACAACGGATGCGATTCTGAATCGCTTCGATGTGGGCGGAATGATCACCACGCCCGGTCCGGGTCAAGACGCATTCTATTCCGAGTCATCTGAATCGCTATTTGTGGTTCTCGAAAGTGAATCGATACTCCACTTCGATACTGCACAGAATCTCCAGATGCAACAGATCGGTCCACTATCGGGTGACCCGATCGGGGCTGTCGCATTCGACGCCGGGAGCGAGCGACTCTATGTGGGTCGCGTACCGGGATTCACTCAGGCCGGAGAGGTCACCATCCTGCATTTAGATGGGACCGTTCTCGATAGCTTCACCGCGGGTGTGGCACCATCACACATCGCGATCGCCAATCAAGATGGCTCTGTTCTATGATTGAGATCGATCGCTGCTACTGCTTTGGCGTGTCGTTCTCAACCCTGGTCGACATTGCCCGGCAGACCGGTGCAAAGACCATCCCCGATCTACAAAAGAAGATCGTCTTCGGCCGCCAGTGCGAGTTGTGCCACGAATACGTCAAGCGTGCGCTGAGAACCGGAGAAACCGTGTTTCACGAGATTATTCTGCCGAAATCCGGGTGAGTACACTTAGCGAGTGGTGCGATTCGATAACACTACCGTTACACTCAGTAGCTGGTGGCACGATAAATTGATCCTCTCTGGCATATACACGCTCTCTGGCATATACACGTCTGTGTGCCACGAACTGAGTGGCGAATGGAACGAAATTTCTGCTAACCGCAACGGAGCGACGAAAATCACACCTCACATACTCGTAGTAGATGACGAGGACGATATAGTCGAACTCCTCGAGTACAACCTTGCGAGCGAAGGTTATAGAGTGTCGGTTGCTCGCGACGGTATCGAGGCGATGAAAAAGGCCCAGCAAGATCGCCCGGATCTTATCATTCTGGATGTCTTGATGCCCCGGATGGGTGGTATTGAATTCTGCGACGCCATCCGACAAGACGCCCGCCTTCGAACAATTCCGATCTTGATGCTGACGGCGATGAGCGAGGAGGAGGACCACGTCCGAGGTCTCGAAGTGGGAGCCGATATCTATCTGACAAAGCCGATCTCGTTGCCCGTGCTTGTCAGTCAGACGAAAGCTCTGCTGCGGTCCTCAGAGCGGATTGAGGACCCTCCTGATCGCATACAGATTCATGACCTGGATATCGATCGAGACCGATATCGAGTATTCAGGAATACCAACGAAGGTGTAGAAGAAATAAGACTCCCGCGAAAAGAGTTTGAGCTTCTCTTCGCGCTCGCCTCCCGTCCCGGCATTGCCTACACTCGACAAGATCTATTGGACCTTGTATGGGGCACGGATGTCCTCGTCGTCGACCGAACAGTAGATGTGCATGTAAGAAAGATTCGCGAGAAGATTGGCGACGACTACATTGAAACGATCAAAGGGGTCGGTTATCGGTTCAAGGACTGACCTCATTCGTCGGTCGGGCGACATCCAAGCGTGCGCACGGAAAAGTGATCAGGGTTTACAAACTTCCGTTTCGAGCCGGAGTGGGCGTGGGAATTGCTGCGGCAGTTGTCGTCGGCGCGGCCAGTACATTCGTGGCAGCTATTCCTGTCTGGATTGTCGCGTTGATTTCGTTGCTGGTGGGTGCAGCCGGTTACTTCGTTGTTTGCACGCTCGTAATCCGTCGAATTGACGAACTGGAGCAATCGCTCAAGACCATGGCCCCGGGCTCTTTCGGCGAGGATCGGGTTTTCGAGCGGAGGAGCGGCGACGAGCTGGCTCGCCTCGGTCTGATAGCGAACGGGACGAGTGTGTCTGTCGCGCGAGAGATGGATCGTCTGAAAAAGATAGAAACGTATCGTCGCGATTTTATTGGGAACGTGTCACATGAGCTGAAGACGCCAATCTTCGCTATTAAGGGTTTCTCCGAGACACTTCTACGCGGGGCCCTGGACGATCCGGCGGTCAAGCGCTCGTTTGTCGAGAGAATTCTGCGGAATGCTGATCGTCTGGAGAATCTGGCGCGCGACCTCTCAGCGATCTCGCGGATCGAGACCGGTGAGTTGACCATGGACAGCGCGGCGTTCCGGCTTCATGAGGTCATCGCGGATGTAATCGAATCCCTCGAGCCGCGCGCGTCTGAAAAGAATCTTGTAATTCGACCATTGCTGCCGAAAGAGCTCCCTGATGCGCTTGGAGACAAAGAGCGCATTCGAGAAGTGCTCACCAATCTGGTTGACAATGCAATCAAGTACAGCAACGACGGGGGTACGGTGGAGGTGGTGGCCCGGTTCGTGGAGCCGGCGTCGATCAAGGTGTCGGTTGTCGACGACGGGATCGGTGTTGGAGAAGAGCACTTTGATCGACTGACAGAGCGATTTTACAGAGTCGACAAGAGCCGTTCACGCTCGCAAGGTGGAACAGGTCTCGGCCTTTCGATTGTAAAGCACATACTCGGGGCCCACGGCAAGAGGCTGCAGATTCAGAGCGTAGAAGGAAAGGGATCGACCTTTGGTTTCTCAATCGACGCGGCGACCGGCGACACGGCACTCCCGCCAGCGGAATCGACGCTTTCGCATTTGGACACCCCTGATAGTGGAACGCAGGGGGGGTGAGTCTGTAAACGGATCCACGTGCCGCATCCAGCAGTCAGCCGTTCGCATGCCCACCAGTTTATCTCATCGCCTCAAGCAACGCCACTTTGTTTCTCCGTCGCAGGAGTCGATGCTCCACGTGATGGTGACAAGTTCGTGGCTTCTGGGAGAGCTCACCGCGGCAATGTCTGAGCATGGCGTTACACCTGCTCAGTACAACGTGCTACGCATTCTCAGGGGATCGCATCCAACGGCGCTTAAGTGCAGTGATGTTCGCGATCGGCTCATCGATCGTACGCCAGATGTCACTCGACTATTGGCAAGACTTGAGAGACAGGATCTTTCGGCGCGAGAGCGCGCCAAGCACGACCGTCGCATTGTAGAGGTGCGAATTACAAAAAAGGGCCTCGACTTGCTGGATAAGATGGAGCCGGACGTGGAAGCCGCGACTCGTCGTCTCACCGAGAACTTGACGAATGAAGAACACGCGCAACTGAGCAAGCTTCTCGAGAAGCTCCAGACCACGGACTAGCTAGCAAACTTCGTCCCAGTCTCACTGTCGGTTTGATGCGACACTCCCCGTACGAACTCACCCGACCACAGAAGCTGTACGTCGTCTGTGCTGCGATCTTCATCACAGCACTTGTAATCGCAGAAGCAACGGCGGGCAAGCTGTTCACCCTGTTCGAGCTTCCGTTCTCCATCCGGATATTCGGGACGGACTTCAGTCAGGTGATCATGACCGCGGGTGTCATTGCCTTCCCGATCACCTTCATCATCACCGATCTCCTTAATGAGTACTACGGCGTTCGCGGCATCCGATTCGTGACCATACTCGGGATGCTCATGATCATCTTCGAGTTCGCCATCCTGCAGGTGGCCATAGCCGCGCCAACATCTGCGATCTCGCCCGTGCCGGATGACGCATTCAATGCCGTCTACGGCACGACCGGCCGCGTTATCATCGGGAGCCTGACGGCGTATGTCATTGGACAGTTTGCGGACATCTCCCTATTCCACTGGCTGCGACGCCTCACAAAAGGTCGCCACCTGTGGCTTCGGGCGACCGGCTCCACATTCGGTTCGCAATTCCTGGATACCTTCATTGTCCTCGTCGTCGCTTTCTACGGCCAGCTTACGTTTCAGGAGATTGTGGCCATCACGCTCTTCAACTATGGATACAAGTTCGTCATCGCCGTGGTAATCACTCCCGTCATCTATGCGGCGCACTGGGTGATGGATGCCTATCTCGGGAAAGAGACGGCGCAGGAGTTGGTGCACCAGGCCGCCGACGATGAATGACCCTGTGCGTCGACTGCCACGCCTTTCAATTCTCGCCGGTCGGGTGTTAATTGGTGCCTGACTTCTCTGAGCCGTCCTCTCTTCCAGCCGCCATGATCCGATCTTTGAGCCGATTTGCAGCGGTCGCTGCCATGTGCGGGCTGATGACTGTCTCGACCGCTCTGAGCCAGCCGTTTGACATCCCGGTTCCCAACGTGCCTGACGATGTACTGGGCTTGAGTTCATCGCTCAGGATCACGTTCGGCTCGCATGAATGGGGAGACTTCAACGGCGACGGAGAGATGGACTTTGTCATGGTTGGGCGGTTGCCCGTCTCAAGCCTCGTAACGGTGCCTTTGTTCGGAGATGTCTTTCGGAGCTCGCCGAGTCGTCCCGAAATAAATACGCTGATCTACAACTACTTCGGCACCCGAACGATTACACCTATGTGGCTCACTGATGCCGCATGGGGCGACTATGACAACGACGGCGATCTGGATCTGGTCGTGCAGGGGGCGACATCCGTGGACGACGCCATGAACCCCGAGACCATCCTGTACCGCTCCACCGGGAATCAGATTGTGGCTGTTGACGGCGTCGAGCTGGTTGGGCTATACGGCGGCTCGGTGGATTGGGGAGACTACGACATGGACGGCGATCTCGATCTGGCCCTCTCGGGGGTACGGGCCGATGGCCGACATCTGGTAACGATCTACAGGAACGACGGGCCTGGCCAGTTTACAGAAATTCCCACACCGTTCGCTTCGCTGGCCTACGGCGATCTGGAGTGGGTCGACTTCGACGGTGACGGCGACCTTGACCTGTTCGTCTCCGGATCGGAAGAACAGGGCCAGCCACACGCTTTGATTTATCGGAATGAAGGCAGCGATGCGTTCAGCGACTCCGGTCAGGGCCTTCCGGGCGCAAGTTTCTCGTCATCCAGCTGGGGTGACTTCGACAACGACGGCGACCCTGATCTGGTGCTATCCGGCTACCAGCTCAGTCCACTGTTCGGGTCTGGCGTGACGCGCCTCTTCCGCAACGACGCGGGTTTACTTTCGGAGCTGGCCGTGCAGCTGCCAGGTGTCTACTACGGCGACATTCAGTGGATCGACTTTGATCGCGACGGCGATCTCGATATCGTGATCCTGGGTCGAAGAGAGGCATTCGGATCGAACATCACGCAGGCATGTTTGCAGGGTACGGGCGGCTCGTTTGAATGCGGCCAGATTCAGCTCACGGGACTCGGCGCCCAGCCGGTTCCGGGTCTGGCTT
>JABDKH010000312.1 GCA_013002345.1 Rhodothermales bacterium | reverse complement strand
TCGCCCGAAATGGCGACCGTCTTGCCGACATACTCCAGTCCCTTCTTGAAGATGCCGTAGGCGCATTTGCCGATATCCTCTACGCCGATGCTCGCCAGCTTCTTGTCACCCATCGGAAACGTCACCGACAGTTTGCCATCCGGTCCCCGCTGAGGACCGCTTCCGAAGTAGATAAAGTTCTCCCAGTAGAAGCTTGTCAGCAGAAAAGTGGTCGGCACGCCGAGGTTAGCGAAGAAATGATTGGCCTCCCCTTTCGCGTCGAAATGCGGGACTTTGTACCGTTCCATCAGCGTCGGCATCCGGTCGTCGTCGAGCGGCACCCAGTTACGAGTATCTTCCAGAGTCGACCAGATGACATGCTTCAGATTCGCGTCCTTCGCCGCCGTCGCAAGATTGTTGGCGTGCTCCAGCTCTTTAGCCGGCGAGAAGTGATCCCAGAAAAACGTCACGCAGTAGGCGCCGTACGCTCCCGCGAATGCCTTCTTGAGACTTTCAAGGTCTGCGACATCGGCCTCGACGACGTCTGCGCCAAGTTCAGCAAGCTGCTTTGCCTTGTCGGACGACGCGTCTCTGGTGATCGCTCGAGCCCTGAATCCCCCCTCGGCATCGTTCAGAATGGCGCGAACGAGGCTTCCACCTTGCGCCCCCGTAGCCCCGGCGACGACGATAACTTTCTTGTCTGCCATGATGGTGTATTATTCCGATTGTTAGAGCTTTCGAATTTGAATACAGAGCTGGTGGCCTGGAATCGGCAGCAGACCGCCCTCGCCTAACCGGCTCGTAGGATCTCGAAAGTAAAGAAATTCGGAGTCTCGAAACACTTGTTGCGTCGCGATTTCCTGCCCCGTTGAAGTGTTCCATACGCGCCGTTTGCGTGTGTGATCGCGGCTCTCGGCGCGGTATATTAGGCATCTTCTACGAACGATGGTCGCGACCGTTCGTAGGAACCAGTCGAAACGACCCATACGAAGCATCATAAATGAGTTCCACGACCCCACCGCGAACACTGCCTACGATTATCCAGGGTGGGATGGGTGTTGCAGTCTCCAGCTGGCGCCTGGCGCGCCGCGTGGCCGAGCTCGGGCAGTTCGGCGTGGTGTCAGGAACCGGTATTGATACCGTCGTAGTCCGTGAACTGCAGAACGGTGATCCGAACGGACGCATCCGCGCACTGAAGTCGTACCCGGACCAGTCCATCGTAAGCTACCTGGTGGATCGTTTCTTCGTCGAGGGCGGTATCGGCCCCGAAACGTCCTACAGGCTCCTCCCCATTCACCGGCCGAATCCTACGGTGCGCTCGCAGCGCATTCTGAGCGCGGCGGCATTCAGCGAAGTGTTCCTGGCGCGCGAAGGACACGACGGTCTCATCGGGATCAACCTCCTCGCGAAGATGAAGCGTTATTCCCTGGCATGTATGTACGGCGCGATGCTCGCCGGTGCCGGGGCCATTCTCATTGGTGCGGGCATCCCGGTCGAAGAAGCGGAACAGATTCCGAAGCTGGCAGCCGGACAAATGGCCCGCATACGAATGGACGTGGATACGTCGGCTGCGCCCGACCCCGCCACGTCGTACTACTACGAATTGGACCCGGCCGACATCGTCGAGAATCCGCCGGTGCTCGAGCACCCAATGTTCTTTCCCATCATCTCGTCCGACCTGCTGGCGCGCATTCTGCAGAAGAAGCTCCCGGACGATCTCATCACGGGATTCATCGTTGAGGCCGCCATCGCAGGGGGCCACAACGCCCCGCCGAGGGGAAAGAAGTACGACGAGGCCGGTCATCCGGTGTACGACCAGAAGGATGTCGCGAATCTCGAAAAGATGGCGGAACTGGGCTACCCGTTTTATCTCGCCGGCGGGTTTGGGAAACCTGATCGACTCCGTGAGGCACTCGAAGCGGGTGCGACCGGAGTTCAGGTCGGCTCGCTTTTCAGCCTGGCCAACGAATCCGGATATCCTGCTGCAACGAAACGGCGACTCATTACCTTGATTCATCAACGCCGCGCCAGGGTTCGCACCGATGGGCGCGTCTCTGTGACAGGCTTTCCGTTCAAGGTCCTGGAGGTCGAGGACACACTCGGCGCCCCGGGCAACCTCGAAACGAGAACCCGGATCTGTGATCTCGGCTACCTGCAGCAGATGTACGTCGACGAGAAGAACAAGCTCAGTACGCGCTGCCCCGCAGAGCCCGTGGACATCTGGGCCAGCAAGGGCGGAAACCCGGCAGACACCAAGGGAAGGGGCTGTCTCTGCAATGCACTCATGTCCAATATCGATCTGGGGCAGATGCAGAAATGGGGACCGGAGGAAAAGATGTTCACTGCCGGCGACGACCTCGTCAATCTTCCGCTCGCGTCGCTCGAGAATCCCGAGTACTCGGCGGAGGACGTGATCCGGTACCTGCTCGGCGAGGACCAAGGCCCGGACGCCTGATCCTGCCCGGCGGGCCTTGCCCGCCATCCGACGGTTGTCATGAAACTGCTTCTCCTTCAGGCTCGAAAGAAGGGCGACCCGGCCGCCGTTCACGAGAGATCAGCGTTCGCTCGCGTACTCGGACTCGACAAGCGCCACATCGTCCCGTGGGATCTGCTCGCCGGACCACCGCCGAAATCAGAGCTCACCTCTGCCGACTGCATACTGGTGGGAGGATCCGGAGACTTCAGCGTGAGCGACGCCGCCGATCAAGGATGGATTCGTCAGTTCATCGACGCCGCCGAAGACCTGACGTCGATCGGTGTGCCGGTTTTCGCATCGTGCTTTGGCTTTCAGGCGTTTGTTGTCGGCTTTGGCGGACGCGTCGAGACAAACAAATCGAAGGCGGAGTTCGGTACGTTCGAGTTGACGGTGTCCGAGGCGGGCGCCCGTGACGATCTGTTCCGGGAAGTAGCGCCACGCTTCTACGCACAGTTCGGGCACGCCGACTATGCGGCCGCTCTGCCGTCCATCTTCGTGAACCTCGCCAGTTCCGAGCGAAATGAGTATCAGGCCGCCACCATTCCCGGGAAGGACGTTTACATGACGCAGTTTCATCCCGAGCTGTCGATGGAGGCGAATCGTGAGCGGGCGCTCATGTATCTCGACTCATACGCACAGGCCGGATTCGTCGACTCGCTAGATGGAGTCATGGACAACTTCAGGGAGTCGCCGGAATCGTCCGCACTGCTATCGCGGTTTGTGCGAGGTTACCTGGGCCTGGGTGCGACGCCGAAAGCCTGATGTGCGAGCATGTCCCAGGCCCGCGGACGGCCGGCGAGCCTATCGCGACCGTGATGGTGTCGCGATGGAGATCCGACATCATTTCGATCCTGCGCACGTCTACCCGGGCATCGCGTAGTAGAATCGTTCGTGCACGATCTTGTCATCTTTCCACCGCTGCACGGCAACCTCTTCCATCTTCATTCGCTTGCCGTTGTAGGTGACATCACTCCACGTCTCCACGATTGTGATGTTGTCGTCCTCGTTGGACGTGAT
This sequence comes from Rhodothermales bacterium, assembly GCA_013002345.1. Lineage (NCBI taxonomy): Bacteria > Pseudomonadati > Rhodothermota > Rhodothermia > Rhodothermales > Rhodothermales bacterium. The sequence continues at coordinate 8,189 of JABDKH010000312.1, read as the reverse complement.
CGCCGTCGTTCCGCCTCCGTGTCGCTCATCGACGTTGGACATCCACTGCTCATGAAACGCGCGATTGGCTTCCTTTCCGCGCCTGGGCTCCCCCGACGGTTCCTGCATCACTACATCGTCGTGGTAGTAGAGGTCGAACGCCTCGAGCATCTTCCCTTCCCCGATCATGGCATACATGTCGGTGGCGCGGTCGAGGCACGGTGACCTCTGAAGTGCATCCTCGGCCTTGTCCTTTAGCTCTTCCGCTTTTTCCTTGATCTCGTCAAGGGCGTCGCTCGACTTCTCGAGAAGTGAATCTGCCATTTCCTTGGCCGATTCCGCGCCCTTCTTTACATAATCGCTGATACTCATTTCTTTATGTGATTCGTGAATAGAACGTCACGCGCTCATACTAGAAATCGGACGACCGACTGAAATCGGGCAGGACCGACTGCGCTTTGATGATCCAACCGCTTGACCGAGGAAACACCCGCACGACCGTCAGTTTTCGTCGCGCTCACGACGACGCCCGCGTGAAGTGTGCTCCGAACGTGTTTCATCCTCGAGCAGCGAATCATCGATACGACGGGCCTCGGAGGTGTCGATCAGGTCTACCCTGTCGACCGTGTCCGTACCCGCTTCGGCAAGGAGATTGTCGAGACGTGCCAGCAACTTGCGCGCCTTACTATCCTGTTTGTGCGTGAAGGTCCTGAAGCTGAGCCATCCGACCATGTAGAACGCCATCATCACGAAGACGGCGATCCCGGTTTCCAGCCAGGCACTGAGGTTCAACAGAGCATACTGTACGGCTACGGGGGCGATGCCGATGGACAGGAAAACCACGTACAGCCACAGCCATTCCTTCATCCCGTAAGAAATGCGAATACGGGTCTGATTGCGAGCCGGTGACATACTGACGTGCACCCGGCCACCCATCTGATCCCGGTGGACCCAGTCACGAGTCCGACCCTCCCGACGGATCTCGCCCTCGGCCGAAAACGCCCGCCGGATCTCACCGAGCGCGTCTTCCCATTTCTCGTCCGACATCTCGCCTTCGACGATCCACTCCAGATCGATGTCGGTAGGTCCGCCGAGCCAGTAATCACCCTTCTCGGGTTCAGCTTCATCCAGCTCAAAGGCGGCGCGCTTCACGTGGTCGGGATCGATGCCGACGTCCACCGCGATTTCCTGGAGTTCCTCCAGATACAGCCCCGGGCTGTCGTCGACTCCCTCTATTCGCTGCAGCTCCGCTGCACGCTTGAGGACTGCGCTGAACTCGCTCTCGGTGTAGACGCGTTTCCCGGGCATGGGATCGTTGGATGCCTCGTGAAGTCACCCCGAATATAACGTCCGGGCGCCCCGGATTCCCCGTGAAGCGCTTCGGCGCGCTGCTATCAGGGATTCCCCGGTTGACACCTGAACACGAGATGCCGTTCATCAGAAAAACAAACCACAGGAGCGGGGTCAGGCGTATCGCACGCGACCGGGGTTGTATCCTGCAGCTGCATGGTTGACTGAGTGGGCGCCCGCAGTCTAATCGGGTCCTCCTGAAGTGGCACCAGACAAGATTCGAATGAAAGCCAAGCACCGCTCCAGACTGGCGGACTTCCGCCTCACGTTTTTTCTCTTGATCTCCACCTTCTACCTCTTCTACTTCGTCGTGGTGTGGGGCCTGATGGACTACTTCAAAGATGGCATGCTGAAGACGTACGTGTCCGGTCCAGGCATACACGTCGAGCTCCTGATCTCCGCCGTCGGCTTCGCCGCGACCATGCTGTTGGTCGACGTCTGGTCGGACTCCACGCGCTTGCGACGCCGACCGTTCGGGCAGATCATTCTTATCAAGAGCGGCGTGTATGTGTTGTGTCTTCTGGTCGTAGCATCGATCACCAACGTCGTCCTGCTCCTTTTCGTCTTTCCGGGCGACCAACTAATGCGCATGATGCAAGCGATGACCGGAAGACTGGTCGTTTCGATCATCGTGTCGTTCATCGTGAGCGTCGTGGCCGTCAATTTTCTTCGCGAGGTTCGCCGGAAGGTGGGACCGGGCAATCTTGCCGCACTGATCTCTGGCAGGTATCACCGGCCGAAGAGCGAGGATCGGCTTTTTCTGTTCATAGATCTTCAGGGCTCGACCACAATAGCCGAGACGCTGGGGCACCGGCAGTACAGTCAGTTGCTGAACGAATGCTTTCATGATCTCACCGATTTCGTACTGGAGTCCGGCGCCAGCATCTATCAATACGTTGGAGACGAGGTTGTCTTGACGTGGACCGCTGGCGATGCCGTGTCGTCCGAGCAATGTCTGGAGGCGTTCTTCGGATTCGATCGGAGGCTGGCGAAGAGAAGCGAATACTATGAGCATCGCTTCGGGCATGCGCCTCAGTTTCGTGCAGGAGCGGATGTGGGAAGCGTTACTGCAACAGAGGTCGGAGACATCAAACGAGATATCGCATACCACGGCGATCCGCTCAATACCGCGGCGCGCCTGCTTGAACTCTGCAAGACCGACGGGCGGCGGATGCTGATCTCTGATCGGGTGCAGACGGAGATACGAAACGGGTCGGGCTTACTGACCAACTGGATCGGTGACTTCCAACTCAGGGGGAAGGCCGAGAAGGTCGGAGTCTACGGCGTATCGAGTGCTACAGCGTCATGAGACGGTCCCGGCTGAATCCGACCATCATGGTTCCGGCGGCAGAGATTTCCGGACCGCGAAATTCTCGCTTACTGTTTCCGCAGCCAACATGCGAGACGGCCGGATCAAAGAATCTACACCATGCAGCGAGCCGACTCGAAACAACGAATCCACAAGTACAGTTGGCACCGCCATGAGTGAATCCCCTTCTGGTGCGAACAAGTGATTGCAGGTCCGGCAGCGACGCACCCTGCGCACGGTGTCTGGTCCCCGGCCCTGGTGCCTGTCGAAAAGAACCTTGGAATCGACGTCGCGCGATTTATCCGGCATGCTCGGTGGCTTCTGGACAGCGGTTGCCACGGCCTCGTGCTGTTCGGCACGACGAGCGAAGCCAACTCGTTCTCCGTGGAAGAGCGAACCGACCTGCTGGACGCCGTAATAAACGACGGCGTCGACCCCAACCGTCTTATGGTCGGTACCGGCTGTTGCGCGTTCACTGAATCTGTACGTCTCACGGGCCACGCCCTGTCGCGCGGCTGCTCGAAAGTTCTCATGCTGCCGCCGTTCTACTACAAGGGAATGAGCGACGAAGGACTGGCGCGCAGCTTCGCCACGGTCATCGATCGCGTGGCCGATCCGAATCTCCGCATCTACCTGTATCACTTTCCGCAGCTATCCGGAGTGCCAATCTCGACGGGGCTGATTGACATCCTGCTAGCGAATTACGCGGACATCATCGCGGGGCTCAAAGACAGCTCTGGCGACTGGTCGAACACAGCCGGACTCCTGGAGCGCTACCCGGAGCTTGCCATCTTTCCGGGCTCGGAGCGGTTTCTGCTCGACGGAGTTAACGCGGGGAGCGCGGGATGTATCACGGCCACGGCGAATGTGAATGCAGGCGCGATCCGGGCGGTCTACGACGCGTGGGCCGGAGGCGACGACGACCTCGCGAACCTCAACGATGTTGTCTGTGCGACGCGGAGCATCATCCAGGATTATCCCATGGTGCCCGCTCTGAAGTACCTCACGGCCCGGAGACTGAGCGACGAAGCCTGGCGACAGGTTCGTCCACCGATGGTGGAGCTGACGGCTGAGAGAGGCGCAGAGCTCGTACGGCGACTGGACGAGCAGGGGCTGGCGGTCTAGTGCGCCTGGCGAGTCCGAATGGTTGTGTCGCGGCAACCCGTCGGTCGGCGCGACAGATGTGTCGTGGCGAGACCGCCTTGTGGTGGTGCCATTAGAAGATCACCTGGACCCGTACTGACTCGCCCGCCGCGGCAACATTCAGCGGCATCATACTTCGGCGGAGCCCGTCGGCCGTGAGACTTCACCTTGCGACTACAGCCAGCCTCGCCGCTTCGAACGTGTCCCCCGCGATGCGAAGAATGTAGACTCCTGAACCGAGGCTCCGCGTGTCAAGCGGGAGTTGCCTTTGTTCGGTCGCCACAAGCTTTCCGTCGAAAGCCGCAAGGACGCGTCGCCCGAGTACGTCGTAGACGTCTGCCCGAACACTCTGATCTCTACCGACGACGAGTGTGACCCAACCCTGGTTGTTGTGAAGTGGATTCGGGTAGACGGACGACAGTGTATATCCCCCGTCTGCTGGAGGCACGGCAAGTTCGACACCAGTCACCACTCTCAGCAGGTTCGCGTCCATCCACGAGAGACGGTCGACCAGCCAACCCTTAAGAAAACCGACCTCCTCGGAAAACGTGTTGCCGATGAAGGCGTTCGGCCACACGTACGTACCAAGTACGGGCCAACGATCGAAGTTGCGTGCCGCCGGCTCACCAAGGACCCCGGCCATGTCGTCGATAAACTGCATCAGAGAATCGTTGTGCAACGGACCCAGCCGCAGCGTTTCCCATCTCTGGATCACCTTTCGATTGAGGGCGGGATCTTCCCATAGTTTCTTCCACCAGAATGGCGGATGGGCGCCGTCCGCGTCCGGGACGCCCGACTCGACCTGGAAGCCGATGTAGTTCCCGGCGTTGTAGTAGTCGACGTTTCCGAAGCTAAGATTGAAGTCCCAGATCGGACCAAATACCAGCTTCCCTTCACCGATACTGTCCTTGTCCTTGTCCTTGTACATGTACGTACTGATTCGGTACGCATCGACGTTCCTCGCGAGTTCGTGCAGGATGAAGTAGTCGACCGCTGCATCTACGTCGATGTGCGCGGAATAGCCGTAACTCGGATCGGCCCAATCGTCGCTCGCCATCAAGTCCTCAAAGGCCGTCACAACACCCTGGATGTAGGCCTGCTGCTCAGATGCGATCTCGGACGTCTTTGGGTAGTGGTAGCTATACCTGACCTGTCGATTCAGTCCGACGCGCGGGGCAAACGGTGAGATCCAGCCCTCGCCGCCTTTGTCGATCTTGACGATGTAGCCGCCAGTCAAGTTGTCCCCAACCACCTCGTCGGGATTAAGCTTAGAGATATCCACGCGATTCCTGTCGCGCTTGACGGACTCCATCAGCACGTAGACCCCCCGATAGTCATTGTTGATCACGAGTTCGACGAAGCGCGTCCGAGTTGCATACCGACCGAGTCGGTTGGAGAGCCCAAAGATGAGCACGTTGCGAATCAACGATTTGTCGCTATACGGCGCGTAAAGTACCCAGTCTTCTTCCTCGGGAAAGCCCAGCAATGCAACGTCGATATCGTTGCCGTCCACGTCGCGCGTCTCGATTGCGAACGATTTCTTGGGGAAGCTCTGCGAGCTACTACCGCGCAGTTCGACACCGATGTAGCCATCGTAAGAACCGAATGCGTCGGAGGTCGAATTGACGTTCCCCGGTCCGTTGTCCACGATGCCCATGCGAGCCCGCACCTTCGGCTCGTCCGGTATGGCCTGTCCCTCAGTATCGATGACGATGATGGGAAGATAGGTCGAGAAGTCCGCCGACGAGCGATTGACCGCCTGTGCGACGGTGTCCTGGGCGTGGAGCCCGTGAAGCGCGATCAGTGTCGCGACTACCGTCAGTACGAGTTTCGACATTACCTGCATCGGAGCGAAGAATCGGGTGAGTAACCCATTCTCCTTCATTGTATCAGGCACGCCCGAGGAAGTGCCCGAAATCACCCGTCAATCCGACGGATGCCATTGCCCTGCGAAACAGTGGGTGATTCCATGGGCGGATGGGCGCATCCAAAGCCAGCGCCGGCCAGATGTCGTGCGACGCCCGGCAGACCGGAAGCCTGCTTCGGCCTGGACGATGTTCTTCTCGTGGCTCTCGGTCACGAATTCGTTACATTCAGAGTCTACCTACGGTCCGATAATTTTGCCTTTTGAATCAACCGACATGCTTGGAAAACAGATACTGCACTATGAGATTCTCGAAAAGCTTGGTGAAGGGGGAATGGGTATCGTCTACAAGGCGATGGATACCCGGCTCTCCAGGCATGTCGCCATCAAGTTCCTTCCACGGCAGATAGCCTCTGTCAGTGAGGAGCGTGATCGCTTTAAGATTGAGGCCCGAGCGGCTGCAGCTCTCAGTCACCCGAACATCTCCACAATCCATGCAATCGAGGAGGTCGACGATGAGGTCTTCATCGTCATGGAGTTCATAGACGGGGCAGAGTTGAAGCAGAAGGTCGACTCGGGTTCGATGGCGCTGGGTCAGGCTCTGGATTTCGCGAAGGAAATCGCCGACGGACTTCACGCCGCCCACGAGAAGGGCATCGTTCACCGTGATATCAAGAGCGCCAATATCATGGTGACCGAGAGCGGCATGGTGAAGATCATGGACTTCGGACTTGCCAAGGTGAAGGGCAGCGGGCTCGTCACGAGCAAGGGCACGACGCTCGGCACGGCAGCATACATGTCGCCCGAGCAGACCCAGGGCCACGATGTCGACCACCGGGCGGATATCTGGTCGCTCGGTGTGGTCCTGTATGAAATGCTTACCGGTGAACTGCCGTTCAAGGCTGGCTATGAGGCAGCGTGGGCATACGCGATCGTGAATGAACACCCTCTGTCGCCAAGCGACCTGGACCGAAAGATTCCGGTGTCCGTCGACTCGATCGTAATGAAGGCGCTTGAGAAGGAATCCGACCTCCGGTGGCAGTCGGCGCACGACTTTCGGGAGGCGCTCGTTCAGGCTCGTCGAGAGATGGAAACGACCGAGCAGACGGTCAAGAAGAAGGCGATAGTCGTCGTCCCGTTCAACAACATCAGTCCGGACGCGGACAGCGACTACTTCAGCGATGGTCTTACGGAAGAGCTGATCATGAATCTGTCCCGCCTTCAGGACATGCGGGTGGTGTCGCGGACGACGTCGATGCAGTACAAGGGTACCAGCAAAGACGTCAGGACGATCGGTCGCGAGCTGGGCGTTCGGTACATCGTCGAGGGGAGCGTTCGGAAGTTTCAGGACAAGCTCCGGATTACAGCGCAGCTCATTGATGTGCAGAATGACTCGCAGTTGTGGGCAGAGTCGTTCAAGGGCACCATCGAGGACGTCTTCGACATTCAGGAGCAAGTCTCGAAGCAAATCGTCGACGCGTTGATGCTCAAGCTGACACCTACGGAAAAGGTTGTTCTTGAGAAGCGATCGACGACCGACGCCGAGGCCTTCGACTGTAACCTCAGAGCCCGGGACTTTCTATACCGTCTGACCAAGAACAACATCCACTATGCCATCCAGCTCTTCAAGCGCGCCATCGGGCTGGATCCTCGATATGCCGACGCGCATGCGGGCCTCGGCGAAGCGTATGCACAATTGTATGCGTTCCATGCGCGGCAGGTAGAGTGGCGGGATCTCGCCGTGGAGTCCAGTCTCAAAGCCTTGATGTATGATTCGAACTCGTCGGAGGCCTATGCTGCCCTGGGAACGGCCTACCTGTACGACAAGGAGACGCACGAAGAGGCCGTGATGGCGGGCAAGAAGGCGATCGAACTCGACCCCGACAACTTCATCGGCTACTGGGTACTGGGACGCATCTACCACAGTACGGACCGCTTCGAAGAGGCCGCGGATCTCTTCAACAAAGTCATCACGTTAAATCCGGACTTCTATACGGCCTACATGGATCTTCGAATGGCGTACGAGAAGCTCGGAGACATGGCGAGGACCGAGGAAACGCTCAATCGGGCGCTGGAGGTCTTTGACCGCTATCTGGCGCAGCATCCGGATGACGCACGCGCCCGGATGATCCACGCGCAGAACCTGGTGCAGGTTGACCGAACCGACGACGCGCGGGAGGAAGCGGCGAAGGCGATGGACCTGAATCCCACAGATCCTCTCGTGCTATACAACGCCGCGTGCTTCTATTCCAGGATAATGGAGGTGGAGAAGGCAGTGGCCGCCCTGAACGGTGCCGTCAGCGGCGGATTTCAGGATCTCGAATGGATGAAGAATGATCCGGACCTGGAGAACATCCGACAGGAGCCGGGATACCTGGAGGTAGCCGCCGGGCGCGGTGGGTGAAACTGGGCAGCCAGAACGGGCATGAGATTGCCGCCCGCGTGCGATGTGCTGAAAGGGTCGCAACTGGAGGTCTCGTTCGACGCCAGTGGCCTGACCTCCGGCATCTACTTCTACCGCCTACAGACCGGGGACTTCGTTGA
>JABDKH010000311.1 GCA_013002345.1 Rhodothermales bacterium | reverse complement strand
ATGCCGGCGATGTTTCCGATCATGTCGTTGTTGAGAACGGCTTCAATGATCCAGCCGTCGGTCGTCGCCTGCGCGGCCATGTACTTGCCGCCGAAAAGACCCTGCTCCTCGCCCGAAAGCCCTGCATAGACCACCGTCTTGTCGAACTGGTAGTGCGAGAGCGCGCGAGCGGCCTCGATGGTGCCGGCCATACCGGACGCGTTGTCGTTGGCGCCGGGGGCGTCTGTCTCGAAGTCGGTGGAGTTCGATGCACGCGAGTCGATGTCGCCCGTCATAATGACGTATCGGTCCGGGTGGATGGCACCGCGCTGCACGGCGACGACGTTGACGACCCAGGTGTCCTCGGGAATGCGGCTGTTGCCGTCCGCTGTTACCAGCGAGCGCTGGTAGAAGACGTTCAGACAACCTTCGCACGCGTCGGAAATCCGATCGAACTCCGCCTTGATCCATCGGCGGGCGGCACCGATTCCGCGGGTGTCAGAGAGCGTGTCGGAGAGCGTGTTCCGCGTGCCGAATCCAACGAGCGTGCGGATGTCCGACTCGATCCTGTCAGCAGAGATGGAGTCGATGATCGCCTGGACGGAGTCTTCGGTGTCCATGATCGACTGGGCACTACTCAGCCCTGGAAATAGTACGACGACGAATGCGAACAGGAGTCCAGGACGACGCATGGGATCAAGTCCTTTTACTGGTGAGAGGGTAGCAGAAGGTACGCGCCTTCGTTTTCAGATATCCTACAGCCGTTAGGTAACTTGACGGGGCGCGTTCTCGTAGGGACAGATTCACATCTTTGGACGACTCGTCACCCATCGGCGCAATTCTTTACCGGTATTATGTTCTTGAAACGACACGCGCTCTTGTTCCTCGTCCTCCTCGCGAGTTCGGTTAACACTGGACGTGCACAACAAGCGAGTGAAGATGGAGACAACATCGGTTCGCTTGCCGGTCTTGACTGGCCGGCACTCGCCGATTCCGTGCTGGGTCAGGCTGTAGCCAACGGTCAGGTCCCCGGAGCCACTGTGATTGTCGTCGGCCGCGACAGTATCGTCTTCGAAGCACTGTTCGGTATCGCGAATCTGGAATCTGAGGATGCGGTCACCGACTCGACCCTTTTCGAGGTCGGATCGATCGGCAAGGTGCTAACGGCCATCGCCGTACTTCAGCAAGTGGAACAAGGTCGCCTCGATCTGCATGCCGATGTCAACTCTATTCTTCCAGGCTGGAAGATTGAATCGGCGGCCGCGTCGCCCGTAACGCTGCATCATCTGCTGACTCACAGCGCGGGTCTGAACGACCGCGCCATCGGCTACGCGACGAGAGAGGCAGCTTCAATGCAGCCACTGGATGAGCATCTCGCCGCGCATTTCCCTACACCCTTCGCACCACCGGGCCGATATGTCAGCTACTCGAATTACGGCTACGGGCTGGCCGGCTATCTCGTTGAGACGGTTGCTGATGAACCGTTCGCGGACTATGTCTCGCAGGAAATACTGCTTCCTCTGAGCGTCACTCACTCCGGATACAGTCCTCGGGTACGGGGGCCAAAGGCAATGGGCTATCTGGTTGACGGGGACGATTTCCGTCCTGCTCCGCAAGTCCACCGACCGGTGACACCGGCAGGAAGCTTTGCGGCAAGTACACGCGATATGGCCCGCATCCTGCAAGCACTTCTGAACGAGGGCGACCCCGTACTCTCATCCGAATCAGTGCGGATGATGACGGAAATCCGACATACCCAGCATGAATACCTTATGGGCAACTCCTACGGCCTCGAAGAGAGCAGATGGGGTGATGTGCGCGGGTTTGGCAAGGGTGGAAGTATTCCGGGATTCGCGTCATACATGGCCGTGATTCCCGAACAGGGTTTCGGTCTTTTCGTCGCCGTGAACGTCGGCGCTGATGATGCGATCGATCGGTTTGTCACGGCAGCACTGGGCGGCCGTTCCGTTGAGCCGTCGAGTCTCGCATCGTCGTTCGCGATCGACGTCTCTCTATACGAAGGTGAGTACAGGAGCAACCGTTACGACCGGAGGAGTATCGAAAAGCTCCTCAGAATGGAGATCCATGATATCTACGCTGCGGCGGACGGCAGCCTGAGCCTGTGGCACGACGGCGGCATGAATCGTTATCGGCCGGTCGATGGACTCGTGTTCCAGAACGTCCAGGATGCGAACCGATACCTGGTCTTCGAAAAGGATGAGCGTGGAGACATCAAGCACGCTTTCTTCAACGAACGCTTTGCGGGAGGTTACGTGCCAGTCGCGTGGGAGAGGAACGGGTTCTGGAACAGCAATAGGTATGTGAACGAGTACTTCGGGATCGTGGTGCTTGTTGCGATCAGTTACCTGGTCTTGCCGTTCGTCGCGCTGTTCGGCGCCTTGCGTCGACGACTGAAGGCGGACGGACGGCGATCGAGCGTGTCTCGCGGGTGGCATCACATCGCGGGATTCCTGACGTCCGCTGTGGTGCTCGTGTGCGTCATCTTCTACTTCATACCCCTGCTGAAGGCGCGTCCCGAACTCGTATTCGGCGTCCCCTCGGAGCTGGCGCCATGGGGCATCCTTCCATGGTTCGTAATCGTCGCCTTTGGCGCGTTCGGGGCACTGTGGTTCTACGCTGTGAACCGCGCACGCATCAATAAGATCGGGTTGGCCTTTGGAGTCGTATTCCTCGCGAGCGGGGTGCTGCTGGGCGAGTTCTTTGTTCGCTGGAATCTGATCTAGAGCAGGAGAACGACGATTGGGGAGGTCATCCCCAGAATCGTACTCGCCGGACCGTCACCGGACGACCACCATCCTTCTCGTCTCGACGAAAGACCCCGCCGAGATCCGATACAGGTAGATGCCGCTCGCGAGTCCTCTGGCATCGAACTGCACCGTGTGATCCCCCGCCGTCTCAATACCGTCGAGTACCGTAGCGACTCGGCGTCCGAGCAGGTCGAAGATGTGCA
>JABDKH010000310.1 GCA_013002345.1 Rhodothermales bacterium | reverse complement strand
TCCCCTCAATGCCGGCCAGTATGAACAGCGTACTGATGATGAGGATGACCCGGTATCCGTATCGATCCACGATAGGTCCGAAGAAGATCGAGCCGACGAGTATCCCGAGGTTCTGCAGCGTGAAGAGCGTTCCGGCCCGCGCCATGTCTACCTCGAAGCGGTCGATCAGTGACGGAAGGATCGCGCCGAGCGTAGTGAACACGACGCCGAAGATCAGAATGCCGAGACACGCCGCCGCGAACACAACATTGCGCCGGTAGGTAGTCTTTCCGTTCATGACGTCTCCGAAAGGGCGAGGCGCGCGGCGCCGTACAGACCGGCGTCAGCACCCAGTGCGCTTGTTTCGATTTTGACCTGGCCGATGCTGATCGGCTGAGCCCACTTCGTTGCCTCCGCTCGTATGCGCGGAATGAATCGTGCCGCCGATTCGAATACCCCGCCCCCGAGGATAATCATCTCCGGGTTAAACAGGCTGACCAGGTTGGCTACGGCCATGGCCCAGAACTCGATGCAATCGTCCATGACTTGAACAGCGATGCGATCACCGTCGGCCTCCGCGATCAATACGTCGACGGCAGTGAGGTCGTCGGCCGGCTTTTCGGACAGCACGCCGTCGTACGCATTCGCCGATGTCAGCAGCTCGCGGGCCACCTTGGCAATTCCTGCGCCGGATGCATGATACTCGAAACATCCACAGTCGTCGTAGACATCACGATAAGGTCGATCGAGTCCCATCCATCCGATTGCGCCTGCAGCGTCGCCTGCGCCGCGAACTACTCGGCCGTCGATCAGAATGCCGGCGCCAATACCCGTTCCGACGGCGACGAAAATGACATTCCGGCACCCGCGCGCACGCCCCTGCCATTCTTCGCCCAGTACGTAGCAGGCCCGGTCACTGTCGACGCGAACGGACACGTTGCCACCCAGGCCGATTTCGAGGCGTTCGACGAGTGGGTAATCAGTCCAACCGGGAATATTGGGTGCCCACACGGTGCCGCGGTCGGAATAAAAGATGCCCGGCACGGATACACCGACCGCATCAGGCTGAATTGTCATTTCAGACAGGAGCGATCCGACTTCCGAAATGATGAGGTTCCCGACGGCGTCGCCCCCGCCGGTCAACTTCGCCGTGCGACGGGTCACGAGTTCGCCGCCATGTTCGAATATTCCGGAGGCTATCTTCGTGCCTCCCAGGTCAACCCCGATGACAGCCATTGCCGTTATTTTTGGTCGAAGTGTCTGCCGCGCCAATCTACGAGTTGTGGTGGTTGAAAAGTCCAGCTGGTGGCAGCGGAACAGGCATTCGCCACCAACTCCCCGTCGACACTGGTTCCTTGGACGGTCCGGGGCGTAGATTTGAGTGCGAGCACAACCGTCTTCCGAGCGAGGTTTGAGATGAACAGAACTCTTTTTCTGATCGTGTGTCTGGGGATGCTGATGCCTGCTTGCCGAAGTTCATCGGTGGGCATTTCCCTGTTCGACGGCAAAAGCCTCGACGGGTGGCGCGTGCATGGGACGGAGCTCTGGTATGTGGAGGATGGGGAACTCATTGGCGAAAGCGGGCCGGACCAGGAGTACGGGTACCTGGCGACCGACGCCAGTTTCAAGGATTTCGATTTGTCCGTGGAGTTCAGTCAGGAGGCGAACGGCAACAGCGGCCTGTTCTTCAGATCGTCGCTCGATGGCACGCGCATTACGGGCTGGCAGGCGGAGATCGCACCGCCGGGAAACCCGACGGGCGGTATCTACGAATCGTACGGTCGGGGTTGGCTGATCAAGCCTCCCGAGGGCAGCGACCGGTCGCTCAAGATGGGTGGATGGAACACGCTGCGTGTGCGTGCTGTCGGCGATGAAGTGACGACGTGGCTCAACGGCGAGCAGATGGTCCAACTAACCGACGAGTTGATCGGAAAGGCGGAGGGCGTGATTGCTCTGCAGATTCACGACGGCGGCGGCATCAAGGTCCGCTGGCGAAACCTTCGCGTACAGCGCTTGGATTGAGGCGTCCCGGGACCGGCTTTCTCTTGGCGAATGCCGGAATAGGAGCGGCGCCGTTGCGGTTGTTCGCCCTTCTACGATCCCGTCAACGAATCGGTATCGCCACCGACACCTGATGCGTGAAGACGGACGCATCCTGCAGCGTGAGCGGACCGCTGGGTGCAATGATGAAGTCTGCCGCCACGGCCTGATCCACCGTCGCTCCGCGCAATCCGGTCCAGGCAACACTCGGCCGTCCTGTGCCCAGCGTGGCGCGTCCGGTGTAGCGGATCTCGAACTCGGGGAAATGAATCACGCCACCCCAGGTGGGCGTCCACTCCAGCCAGTGCTCTTGCTGGGTTCGCCGGGTCAGCGCGACGTTGTCACGCTGTCGGAGCTGGTAGTCGGTGCTCCGGACTTGGAGACCGAGGCTCAGCCCGCCGCGCTCACCTTCGCGCGACAGGCCAACCCGCATGATTGCATTCGAAAAATCGAAGTCGTTCTCGATTGACTTGCTGCCGATCGTCAGAATTCCACCGTCGGCTGTCGGTAACTCAATATTCGCTTCGGCCCAGGTGCTGCTCTTAATAGGCTCGTAAATAAGATCCAGCCCGAACCGTGCCTGACCTGCCTGGCGCGACACACCGACTCCCAGGTTGTACGCCCACGAGTGGCCGGGATCGCGAGGGATGTTCATGATTTCGTAGTTCGGAATCTTGGGGTGCGACTTGTAGTTGGCTGTGGCGATGCCGCCGACGCGCCAACCCGTGTCCGTGAGCGGCTGCGTGTATTCCATGTGCAGACCCCAGGTGTCGGTCCTGTCGAGGTTGCGCTCATCGCGTCGTACGGTTGTCGGTGCGCAGCAGTCTGCCGGCTGATCCCAGATAAAATCGAAGTACGTCACGTCGTGCGTCATGCGGAACCGGTTGTGGAGCAGCAACGCCTCGAACGTTCGATCGCCGGAGAGCTGGTTCAGGAATCCGACCCTCACATCAAATACGCTTCCGTACTGATCGATGCTCTCGCTCAGCGCGTACAGGTGCTCGACACCGTCCACCGCATTGAGATCGGCGAGCGATATGGAGCCGCCCACAGACATGCCCGTGCCAGGCAGTTTGTGACCGATCATCCCGAAGAAATACTTGTTCGTGGCCGAGCCTTCGCTCAGGGTGTTTCCCGTCTCGGGAAAGATCAGCGGTTGCGGTCCGAACGAGAACTCGTCGTCGGGGGCACGCAACTCTTGAAGGGTGAGAGATACGGCGCCGAACCAGTCGTCCTCTCCGTACAGAAGCGAGAAGGGCAGGGTCCGGGCCCCGCCGTTGTTATTCGTGATCGAGTAGAAGGTCGGCGACCCGAACAGCTGCACGCCTTGTGTTCGACTTCCGCGAGCCGGGTTGACGAACGGATCCAGGAAGGGATCGTCGAGGGCAATCGAGACGCCGCCCATGGACAGGTTCTGCGAGGGGTAGATCAGGAATTGATCTCCGCTCGCAACCGGCACCGTTTTCAGGTTGATCATTTGCGCCGAGGCGGTTCCCGCGATCAACGCGGAGAGAAGTAGAACGGCGGCGCCGATAAGGAGTATTGAGCGTTGCATGGTCGGTCCCTCCAGAATTGCCGGGAGAATGACGCCCCGGAAGCGGGCGCCGTGCGCGGTGTACCGAAACCGATGTAATGGCCGTTTCGCGAACGAAAGCTACGGCGGGTTGGAGCGGCTTCAAATGGGCAAAAGTCGGGGTGTAGGCGGACGAAGGCCAACGGTCGGCAGGACGGGCTGAGTGGAGGGTTTGGCGTTACGAACTTGATGCATCTCGCAGCACCTGCCTGCCTGTCATGCGGCGCCGGTGCGCCCGGGCAGAACAAGACTTGATCGCGGCGACGCGGCAGTGCTGTACTTGACGCCAGGGAGTGAATTTGACCGGATACCTTGCTTCTCCTCACCTGATCCGCTATCTATCCGGGTCAACGAAGGCCATCGGGGGATTGCTGGCGCTCGGCAAGACCACAGCATTTCAGTCGTTTAGCAAGTCGGCATGGATGCGTGGAGCATGGGCTCGTTCGCAGGACATGGACCTGAAGCCGGGGCTATGCCATCTGGCGGAAACTGACGCGTTCGACGAGGTGCGAGCGGGTGGATTCATGTCTCCCACAGCATCGTAATCGTTTGCCTGTTTGTTTTCCCCACGCCACCGACCTCACCACCACTCTGAAACTGGGAATGCCCGTGCCGTCAATCCTCCACTACAAGCCTTCGTTTCGCATGATAACCGCCACGCGAGTTGTCGCTCGTCGAGTATCGAACCTGGTGCCGGTGTCCAGTATGCTGATGCTCTTACTGTTGGCATTGGGGACGACGGATGTCCTGGCACAGATCCGATCAACGACAACGGGTGGTGACTGGAGCGAACCGTCGACCTGGGAAGGAAACCTGGTTCCAGAGGTTGATGACGAGGTGATCATTTCGGCCGGAGCGGATGTTGCCATGCAGGGGCTCCTCGAGTGTGCGGGGATTACGATCGAGCAGGGAGCAACGCTTCGTCGCTCGGACAATCTCACGCTCGAGGTGCACGGGGACTTTGTGAACAGAGGAATCGTTCTCGGGGATGTCGGACTTCTTCTGCTCGAGGGTGACGTTCTTAATACCGGCCAGGTTGCATCGCGCGTTTTCTACGGAGGAAATGGTCCACGAACCATTATTGCGCCGGGGATCGACAGCGATGTCCAATGGGTGACCGGATTTGTCTCGCTAGAGGGGCGTAACGTTCTGAGTCGGTTGAACGCTGTTGACGACCGCGGCGGACAGCTGATACTCGAGCGAGGGGGAACCATCGAATTCAGCGTGACGCCGGAAGTCGGCTACAAACCGGCCGAACTGGACACGCCTGATCAGGACCAGTTTGCCAGCTTCGGAACGGTGATCATGCCGAACGTCCCCGACCAGTTCGCCAATGTGGTGGTGGGTTCCAACATGCGGGCTGGATTCGATCAGTCAGTAACGTCCGCTGACACGATATGGGCCGAAACCTATGGCGATCAGGCCCACCCGCGGTTCGCGAACTCGGTTCGGAACTGGTTTCGACTCCGCTGGGCGGACTCGGCCCCGAGCCCGCGACCAGAATTGCTATCGTTGCTGATGACATTCAATGCCCGACACCTGGGCGATCTGGATCCGGACAGCCTGTCAGTGTTTCATTCGCCCGACAGCGGGAGGACCTGGCAGCAATTGACGGAGCCGCCTTTTGCCGTGACGTTTGACCCGTCGAGCGGAGTTGGTTTTGCCTCTCTACTGAACGTTACGTCCGAGGGCGACTTCGTGATTGCGGCTCCCGGTCCTCCGGTCGCTGCCCGGCCCGTGGCAGACATTCAGCTTCTGGGCAGAAATCAAATTAGAGTCGGTGGGCCGCCTCAACGATATCGTGTTTACTACACCAATGCTGGATCTGTGCCGATGGGGAGGACCATCATCGGCCTTCGAACTGAGGGCGGCGCATACATCGACAGGATCGTCCCTTCGTCGGCGAAGGACGAGGCCGTTGGCTGGGGAGTTGAACAGTTCGCTCCTGACGGCGACAGTACGGAAGCGCTGGTAATGACATCGCCGCTCGGCCCGGGCGAGACGAGAGCGTTCACCGCTTATCTGAAGGCCGTGCCGGACGCGGGTAAAGTGGGCTCAGAAGCTGTCGTCCAGATTGTCGGCGGTATCGTATTAGGTATTGGCGCCGGCTATCTGTCCGATGTCTTGTTCCACGCGCTTGAGGAGGTCATGGCTGATCCGTGCAACAACGATTCAGGCTACAAGGACAAGTTCAACGATGCCTTTGACCGAACGGACGATAAGTGGAATCCATTTGGCAGCTCGGAGTCCCCGTGGCTTGCGGTTTCGGAGAATGGCGCAAGCGGGCTTTCCCAGATTGGAGCGCTGAAGTCGGGATTCGGCGTGGTTACGGCGGTAAACCTGCTGAATTCGGCCGCAAGCACGGTAGCGAACGGCACCGCACGCTACGAGCAGAACTCCGGGAGGAGCATGTTCGAGCCGATCGACTGCGATGCGCCACCGCGACCTAACGTTCCGAACGATCAGCTGCCAATGGACCCGGTCAGCTCGTTCGATCCGAACTCCAAGGTTGGACCCGGCGGCGCGGGGACGCTGAACTTCGTTTCGGCAGCCGGCAAGATGGAGTATGTAATCAATTTCGAGAACAAGGCGGAGGCGACGGCGCCGGCCTTCCGAATCGTGATCACCGACACACTACGCCCCGAGCTTGATCCGAACAGCGTTCGATTCGGGCCCGTCAGCCACGATGGATGGACGACGACCCGAGTCGGCAACGTTCTCACCTGGGATATCGAGGGCATAGAGCTGCCACCGAACGTAAACCCGCCAGAAGGGGAGGGATTCGTTTCGTTCACTGTGGATGCGGCCGACGGACTCCCAAGCGGGACGGTCATATCCAATCGAGCGGAGATCATCTTCGACCTGAACGAGCCGATCCTGACCAATACGCATGTCAACACTATCGATTTCGAGGCGCCAATTACGACGATGTCGAGCTTGCCGGCAGAGGTGGAGGGAGACCGCGTCGCGGTAGCGTGGACGTCAGACGACTTGCAGACCGGGTCCGGAGTTGCGTCCGCCGCCGTGTACGCGTCCGTTGACGGCAGTGCCTTTGAGCTGATCGGTTTCAGCGAATCCAACAGCTTCACGGCGCCCGTCAGGCCCGGCCGACGTTATCTGTTCTACGCGCTCGCGTCGGACCGTGTCGGTAACACCGAGAAGAGCCGGCCTACACCAGTCGCGACGACGGTCATCGCGACAGACGTCGTCGGTTCGCACGGCTTCGCGTTTGAACTCGGAGCGAATTACCCGAATCCATTCACCGAAGAGACCAGTATTTCGTTTGTGATTCCCTCGAGGGAACGGGTTCGACTGAGCGTTTTCGACTTGCTTGGTCGAGAAGTTGCGCGCATCGTTGACCAGGTTCTTTCCGCGGGACCACACACGGTTACCTGGCGTGGCGGCGCGATGGCGAGCGGGGTCTACATTTATCGGTTGCGGGCCGGTACTCGAGAGGAGTCCGGATCGCTCATTGTGGTCAAGTGAAACCGGAGGATCTTATCGGCGTGATTGCAGGAAGTCTGCAGACTTCATCACAGCGCTGACGCTCCCCTGCACGGCGAACGGGTGATTGCGTGCGGCCGGGGTTTCCGTGTGCGGATGGTTGAGACAATTTCCGATTTCGCCCGATTCAATCTGGGCAACACCTTGCTTCTCCTCACCTGATCTGCTATCTAAGGCCTGTCCCAAACGTTACCTCGGAGATCACCCGTGATCGGCGAAACCATTTCTCACTACAGGATTACAGGACAACTCGGCCGCGGTGGAATGGGCATCGTATACGAGGCCGAGGACACAAAACTCGACCGGACGGTGGCCATCAAGGTGCTTCCACCGGCGGCGCTGGTCACGGAAGATGATCGGGCGCGCTTCTACCGGGAGGCGAAGGCGGCGGCGCAACTCACGCATCCTCACATCGCGGCCGTGTACGAGATCGATGAAGCCGTTCCCTCGGGTGCTCCGCACGGAACGCAGCCGAGCCCGTTCATCGCGATGGAGTACATCCCGGGAGAGACGCTCGCCGAGCATATCGCAAAGGGGCCCATGAAGCTGAAGGACGCCGTGCGGATCAGCAGCGAAGTCGCCGAGGCCCTGAAGGCGGCGCACGGAAAGGAAATCGTCCATCGTGATATCAAGTCGGGCAATGTGATGCTCGACGCTGAAGGTCGGGCGAAGGTGCTGGATTTTGGATTGGCGAAGACCACGCATTCCACCATGCTCACACAGATGGGCTCGACGCTGGGGACTGTCGCATTCATGAGTCCCGAGCAGGCGCGTGGTGAAGACGTCGACTACCGGTCGGATCTCTGGTCGCTCGGGATCATGCTCTATGAAATGGTGGCAGGCAGGCTGCCGTACGGTGGCGATTACGAACAGGCCGTGGTGTACGCCATCCTGAATGAAGCCCCTGAACCGCTGACGGCGGTGCGTTCGGGTGTCCCGATGGGCCTCGAGTGGATCGTCTCGAAGTGCCTCGCCAAAGATCCGGCCGACCGATACCAGTCAGCGAGCGATCTCGTTGTGGATCTGCGAAACGTGGATCTTAATGCGTCCGGTATGTCGCGAGTATCGACGGCGTCTGGCAGCTCGTTTTCCGCCGTGACGTCCGGTGCACATGCGATGCCGGCCCCGGTATCGGTGGCGCACGCACCCGCTTCGACGCGAAAGAAGACCTGGTTCTGGCCCGCTATTGCCGGCGCCCTGTTGGTCGCTGCGGGTCTGGGGTACGCGGTGTCCGGTATTCTCGACGGACCTCAGGAGACAGCGCCTCTCCTTCGGGTGCAGATCCCGCTTGACGGCATGAGTCTCGTACGATTCCCGGCTCTATCTCCAACGAAGGAGTACCTGGCGTTTCAGGGGGCCGACTCGGTAGGTCGGGAAGGCGTTTTCTTGCGAGAGATGGCGACGGGTGCGATTCGACTTCTGGAAGGATCTGAGATCGTTGGAGGTAGAGAACTCGCATTCTCGCCCGACGGTGGTCGCCTCGCATTCACGACCGGTTTCAACGGGGGCGTCTTCAGCGTCGTTCTGCCCAGCGGAATTCCGGAACGTCAGACGGACAGAGGTCGGATGATCGCGTGGGAAGACGACACGACGATACTGTTCGTTGACGACAGTCCGGGCGGCAAGACATACAGGAAGGCGCTCGGGACGTCGGTGGAGGAGGAAATCACGCTCTCCGACCCCTCCTTGACGGACGAGACCGTCGATATTATCAAGACCATTGTGCCTGGATCGTCGCTTTCCTTTGGGCATCAGTTCGTTCGAACCTCTGTTGGCGGATACGCAGGCGTGTCAAAGATCTTCGCGGCAGACTTGAAGACAGGCCGTGTCGACCTGCTTGAATCGACTGCGATGAATCCCGAGTATGTGAATGGCGGTTTCCTGATGTACCAACAGCGCGACGATTCCGGGCTCCTGGTCGTTCGACGGGTGGACAAAAAGACTGGACAGTTTGTGGGTCAACCAAGAGACGTTTTGCCGGAATCCGCCTCAACGGTGTGGAGCCAGTACTCGATAACGGCCGACGGAGATCTCCTGTATCAGTATTGGGATACTCCGATCGGGTACTCCGTGGAGAGGTTGTTCATAGCGGATCTTGACCAGCGGTCGATCTCGCGAATCGATCTGGTCATGTCAGCCAACCGCGTGCCGGCGAGCCCCAACTACTCGCCAGACGACAAGGAGATTGCGCTGGCCCTGGAGGATGACAATAGTTCCGCTCACATAGTCGTTCTGGACATAGAGACCGGAACACACCTTCAGAAGACCTTCGGAGATGCCAGGCGTTGGCCAACATGGACCGCCGACGGGAAGGTGCTGTACTACACGGGCTGGGACGGCCAGATTGGCACGGTCTACAGGCGTCTCGTCGACGGAACGGGCACTGAAGAGGTGGTCCTTGCCGGCGCGGCGCGTCAGACCCTTTCGGCGAACGGACGCTGGCTCGCTGCGGTGACACTTGAGGGCGCGCGGACAAGCGGGCTGGGTCTCCTCGAGCTTCGAACTGGAGACGTGGCGGCACTGGATACAACGGGTAGCGCCCGCCGCCCATCGTTTTCGCCAGATAGCCGTTACGTCGCATATGATCTATCCAGCGAACGAGGGCGACGGGTCATGATCAGGCCAGTTGTCGGCGAAGCTCTTTACGAAGTCCCGGATCTGGTCGGGCGCGATCCGGTGTGGTCGGCTGACGGCAACTATCTGTACGTGGTATCGAGTGGGATCAGGAGAATCCCGATCCGCACGACACCAGAGTTCCAGATACTCGGAGCGCCCGAGCTGGTTGTCAGCACGAGTGGTGTCAGTGGTTTCGACATCACTCGCGACGGCTCTCGGCTGGCGATCACTGCCACGGCGGTCAACTTCGGTTCTGACGCTGAACAGGCGCCATCAATCGTCTGGCTCCAGAACTGGTCGTCGTATCTGGATCGCGTGATGGGGCGGTAGGGGAGACGTTCGTGCCGAACGAAAGGGCTCAGCGAGAGAGACTTCCTTCAAAACAGAAACCCCCATCCCATTGCTTCGCAACGAGACAGGGGTTTGGGTAGTGGAGATGCCGGTTCCTAGTTCAGAAGATTAAGGCTAGGATTGTCTGTCGGCTTCTGCGCGCGACCTGACGTCTCGCGATTCACTTGTACGGCGTGCCAGATGACAATCGCGGAGCGCTTCGACCAGGAATTTCGTGTCGGCAGCAATCGCTTGTAATGCGGTACGGCACAGAAGTGTGGACCTGCCACGTCGCTCAACCTAGAGCGTCAGCGTCATGCCA
>JABDKH010000309.1 GCA_013002345.1 Rhodothermales bacterium | reverse complement strand
AGACCCGGCTGAAATTCCGCCTCCAGCGTATAGCCTATTTCCCCGGCTCCATCGTTGAGCGGATTATCGTCTTTCGACAGTCCGTCTCCACCCTGAATCATGAACCCTTCGATCACGCGGTGAAACGTCGTCCCGTCGTAGTAACCTTCGGACACGAGCTTTCTGAAATTATCCCTGTGAATCGGCGTTTCGTCATACAGTCGGATGACCATTCGGCCCTGCGGCGTCTTTATCTCGTAGTACGAAGTCTCCGGCATTATGTCGTCCTGCTGGTCTTTAGTTGCGGTGCTTGTTGCGGCAACCATAGCGGTCGTGGTGTCTGCAGCTGTTGCCAGACTGTCCGCTAGCAAGGAACCGGTTGTGTCCACCGGAACCACTTCGGTTGAATCACTCGCCGCGGGTGAAACGGAGGTCTGATCGGACGGCTTTCCGCACGCAACCAGCAGTACGGCCGCGAACGCGGCAGCGAGAGTTATTTTGACTCGGTTCATGTAATGAGGTCGGGATCGTGAACGGGGTGGTAGCAGCCGGACTTCACACCAGCTCATCTTGTGCAAGATAACTTCGCGACCCGTCGGCCTGGGGCGCCTACGGAGTATCCATGAACTGTTCAAAGTATCTCAGAACCCCCAGCTTCAGCAGCGACTCCTGCTGCGCCACGTCCATCGGGGGGAGTCCGCTCCGCCAGGACCAGTTCACCGGCCCGCTGGAGCTATCTCCAGTTCGTTCATAGTAGCCGAGCATCTCGAGAACGACGCACGATCCCTCCATGATGAGGTCCTGCTTCGCCTCCTTCTCCAACTGTGGCTCGTAGCCGCTGCCGCGCGACTGGATGCCGATGAGAAACAGAGCAGTTTCGAGGCCTACTTCGCGACCGAATCGACTGCCGAGCCAGACTTCCAGATCGGACCAGCAAGACTGCATTTCTGGACCGGCCTCCGCAAGAAGGTCCTCGACGTCAGGCATCGGTCATGTCCATCCAGTCCTCGGCTTCACCCAGCATCTCCTGGTAGTGCTTGCGCAGAACGCGCACAACGGTGTTGCACAATTGACGCACCGGCTCGTCGCGGCGCTGACCACGACCGATAGATGCGACGAACTCGATTTCGCGCTCGCACACCTGCAACATCTCGGACAGTGCAAACCACCAGTTCGGTAGTGCCGGCCTCATCTCGTCGAGGCCTGCGCTCGAAGGGCGACTCGATCCGGACGCGCCCGGATCCTGGCAGAGCCCGAGTGCATCGGCAACGTCGTGCATTTCGTCGAGCAATGACGACAGCTTCTCCTCTTGCGCAAGAGATATGGCCGCATCTTTCAGATAGACCTCAGCGCTTATGACCTTTTCGACACTCCCAAGAGCGGCAGTCGCGGTCATCCGGTCGGCTGTTCCGGTGAAGCCATCAGAGCACAGAACCCTGATGTCGTCGGCGTACGAAGATTCTGACTTCTTCAAAAGATTTGCCTCCTGAACCGGGCGACGTGCTTGAATTTCCAATCTCGTCTTCCGCGCTCGTCCAGAGGAAGATTTTCTGGACCGAAGAACATCAACACTGCTTCGAATCCCACTCATATAACGACTACCGCGCTGTGGCACACTTGTGAACGGCCGCACACAACCGCAACGTACTACCAAGGTTCCTTCTCACCACGCATGAGCGGAGAAGTTAGCACGAATCTGATCTCCAGAATACTGTATTTCAGCGGTAAAATGGGCACTTTTGTGAGAAATAGCCCCTTCGAAAAATCAGTCCCTGGAAAGCGTCGAATCAACCGCTTCTTCAACGAGATTCAGGAGTTCAGACGCGACAATATCTGTGATTCTGCCGTGCTGAAGAGCCAGACGCACCGTTTCCGCAGCAAGACTCGAGACGACAGGAATCAACTCCGGCTGGAGATGAAGAAGGATGTCCAGATGTGCCCTTACTGTCTGTTGATCGCCACGTGATATCGGACCCGTCAATGCTTCTCCCGGATCTTGAAAGTCAACGTTCGAGATCGTTCCAGACAGAAGCGGCCTGAGCAGCACGTCGTACTCGGACGGGTCAACGCCCGTTGATCCGAGCAGGTCGACCGCGAGAGACAACAGAGTGACAACGTAATTCGATGCGAGTGATGCGACCACATGAATCACTGCTTTGTCTCGGGCGCTTACGATGTGCCCGCCGGCGCCAACTTGATCTGCCATCGACTGCCCGACGACCGTCGCATTCCGTGCGCCCTCAATGTTGATCCACGCGCCCTTCAGAACATCCGCTGGCGAGTCCACATGAAGCGAGATCATCGGATGGAAGCTCATCGTCTCTGCTCCTCGATCCTGCAGCGGCTTGAGCACCGCCGACGATAGCGCGCCCGCCATGTGCATCGCCGTGCATCCCTCCCACTCCAGATCGATGTTCGCCAGTCTCCGAGCCATCACCGGGATCTGATCATCCGGAACCGAGAGAACCAGCAGCTTCGGCATTTCGCCTACATCGACAAGACGATCCGAGGCCGTGTCGGCGCCTACAGCATCTGCGAGTCGACGTGCCGACTCTGGCGTCCGGCTAATGACGTGACTGACGCGAATGCCGATATCATGAAGCGCACGAGCCAGAACGCTTCCAGCCGCCCCGGCACCGACGACGACCACGGGAGACAAGTCGTGCTTCGATTCAGTCATGGGAAACGCTGCCGTTCATGATGCCCCGATCTCACTTGCGAGTCAGCCGGTTCAAAACCTCGACAAGCGCGTCCTGCTCACGGACCGACTTGATGAACTTGCCGAGATTGCTGTGAAAATGAGGCCTCCATTCGAGCGTCGCCAGAAGCGGGACCGGTTCGGCAAGTTCTACGAGCGCATCCGGGTTCAGCGACTCTGCGAATCCATCTCCATACTGACCGAAACCATTCAATATGAATCCGAGGGGAGTTTCGCCCATCGCCTGCATCACGCGAAGCGTCAACAGACAGTGATTCAGCGTTCCACGGCCGGTGCGTGCAACGATCATGGACGGGAGTTCAAAATCCTTGAGCAAATCGATCGTCGTGAGGCGCCGCGTGATCGGAACCATGGCGCCCATCCCCTCTACGACGACGAATCGGCCCGCTCCGCGCAACTCCTCGTAGGCTGACATAACGCGATCAAGATCGACTTCCTTTTTCTCGATCTGGCTTGCAACGTATGGTGCCGCGGCTGTCTCGAATGCCAGAGGTGATATCAATCGCCGATCCTCTTCGATCCCGATTTCGCGAAGAAGTTCAACGGCGCTCTCGACCGATCCGCCTGTTGCGATCGGCGTCATCATCGTCACATCCACTCCCATCTCGCGCAGAATCGCCACAAGGGCGACCCCCACGATGGTCTTTCCGACACCGCGGTCCGTACCTACGAGAAAGATGCCGTCCGCCATGGAGTTCTGTCGATAGATGGGCGCAAAGACCAAACAAAGTAGTGTGCCGCGTGAGAGGCATCAAGAAATCGGATATCGGCACGAGAGGACTGGCGTGTGCCGGGAACAGCACGCTTTATGACATGAGGTGGTCGCGATCGAAGAGACGCCTACGTGAGAGACAAATGCCATCGCCACATCCTGAGAGGTTCTCACTGGCGACGACAGCCAGCCTACTGCGTGGCCTGCTGAAGCCGGGAGTAGTACGCTCGAGCAGATGTGGTGTCACCACGCTGCGCATAAAGCCGGGCCATGTTGTACAGCATCGTTCGTGATCCCGGATTCAGCTCTTCGACCTCGGTCAGCAGACGGTGGGCGTCATCCAGTTCGCCCTGCCGTAGCCGGATTGCTGCCAGCGCGTCGAGGTAGTCCGGCTCGCCGTTGCGATTGTAAACAGCCGAGGCCACCGATGCCGAGAGATCATCCCATCGTGGGCTCATCAACGCATAGCTCGCGGCTTCCCGGTTGATGTCACTGTTGAATGGCTGCCATTCAAGCAGCGCCCGATACATCAACATCACGTTGAGCGTATCGGTTCGGGCCTTTGCCATCCGAATACCTTCGTACAGCACGTCGTAGATCGGCCTGACGCGATTCAAGGCCAGGACAGCAAGGGAGTCAGTGTACGATCCGCTCCGAAGATATCTTTCCATCACCCTGTTGTGAAGTCGCAGTTCCTGCTCCGGCTTGACGTCTTTTCTGAACGGAAACCCGGACTTCAATCTGATCAACTGGATGGCTGCAGTCGTCCGGTCGATCGGGTCGATATCGACGCGATGCGGATGCTGAATCTGACTACGAGCGTTCTGGAGCAGCGGGTGGGACGTCATCGTCGCATAGAAATGCTCGGCTATGCGATCGTAGCCTTCGAATGTCGGATGAAGGTGATCAACAAACTGATCACCGCCTTCTACGCCCTCCTCCGCAGATTCTCGGAAGCCTGACTGTACGTCCACAAGCGTAACGCCTTCGGCCTGGGCCGCAACCCGAATCACTTCGTTGATTTCTTCCGGAGCACGGAATCGGATGTCATCCAGATCCTTCGCACGAACGTAGCCCTTGGTGGCCGCGCCAACATCCGAAGTGAGCAAAGATTCGGCCCGCGCAAACTCAGCGCGGGCTTCCTGATTCTCACCAAGAGGAGGCTGGCCGCGCAGATTGGATGTCACCGTCGCCAGATACACCGGAACATCGGCATCTACAAATTTCGCCACGACATCCGACAGGTTCGCCTCGAACTGTTTCACACCTGCCTTGTAGACATCATCTCCCAGTACAATTGATCGATCGCCGACCACCTGTGCCATCATCGTCCGTCCCTCTGCTGCTACCGCGTCTGCACCCGTCGGAGGCCGCACGATCAGACGTTCGAGTAGAGAATACACGGCGCTGCCTTTCAGCCGGAGTGTGAGTCGCTTGAGCCATATCCTGTTTCCCAGCGAATACATCGTGCTGCCCGCACCGAACGCACCGTAGTACTCGTTGTGACCGGCATAAATCGCGATGGCGTCAGGCGCATATTGCAGCAGGTAATCTTTGAGGTGCCAGAGGGTATAGCTGTTGACTGCGGTCATCCCGAGATTGATGACCTCGACGCGCAGGTCCGGTATATAGGACTCAAGCCTGTCCTGAAGCCGTCCTGGGAAACCGTAGTAGAATGAGTAAGGAAATCCGGCGGCGCTCGATCCTCCCAGAACAAAGACTCGAAACGTGTTGTCCGGCTTTTTGGGGGTAAACGGGTTGAATGCGACCTGCGGCGTAAACCCGGTGAAGTAACGTTTGACGAAGTCCGGGCTCAGAACGACATACTCACCTCGGCCCTCCACGGGGACGAACGGCGTTCTGCTTTCTGCACCCACACCAGAGAGACGAAGAACCAGTTCGAGCGCCAGAATGAAGAGCACGGGTAATGCAGCCGCCGCCAATCCAAATCCGAGTCGTTTCTGCGGCGACCTCTCGGCTTCTCTATCGCGCGACGTTGCTCTTGCTTTCTTGCCTTCAGGCACGCTTTCGTCGTCCTCTTCGCAGTCGTTGATTCAACTGATCTCGGCCATCCCGGATGTCACGAACAGGTTGAAGCACCTCAGGTTTCACGATCGGTACCACGCGCTGCGCCCTTCGGCACCTGTCGTGAACTTCGAACCGCTCCCGTGTGATCGGCTCAATCAGAAACCAAAACGGAACTGTTACGCACGACCAGTCACCGGTTCACAACCTCCGGACCGCCGTCGCGAGTCTACAGTGTATCGTCTCGCGACGAACGTTGGGCGCGTCCGCAGGCCGATGATGACCAGGCCGTGGTTCCGCGAGTGCGCCTCGCAACTACTCGTCATCCGCGAACGCCATCACCTGTTCGAAAGCCGTCGTGTCGACACGGACGGAAGCGTTTGCGCGAAGCTCGCGGAGGAGGTTAAACTCACCGATATAGGGTTGCAACCTGGCTTGCAGTGCTGAGCGGCTGTCTTCAAAGGACGGCTGCCTCTGTTCTCGCCGCGCCACCCTGAGGACGATCCACTGATTGTTGGCGAGGCCCACGACGACGGGCTCGTTCAGTGGTGCCTGCCGCACGAAATAGCGCAGCTCGGTCGGTTGCAACTCCATGTCCGCGTTAGTCATAGAGGTAAATCCCTCGAACCGTTGGGCTGGTCGCCCGGACGAAATGCGATCTTTCGCTGCGCGGGCATCTGCTGACGAGACAAAAGGAATCATCCAGAGGTCGGCCGTGATGAGCTGACGCTTGTCCATTCCGAATCTCGCAAACGCCGTTCGAAGCTGTTCATCTGTCGGCCGAACGGTTGTGTCCGCGCGGAGTTGATCCAGCAATCGTCCCGCAATGAATAACGACTCTTCGCGACGGACCGTGCGATCGACCTGTGGACCGTCCAGTCCCAGACGTTCGCCTTCCAGCGCAAACACTTCGTTGCGAATGGCCCGTCCCACTGACGCTCCGGTCCGCGAACGCCGCTCTGCATAAGGGAGCGATGGGAGCCAGTTGATGTAGTCGCCGACAGTAAAGGACCTCTCCTGGCCGGACCACTGGTACGTTGCGAGGATCACGTCGGGGTCCAAGGATGATAGCAACTCGGCTGGGTCGATCTCACCCGGCTCTTCTCCCAGCACACTGACGGGGCGGGGCTCGACACTTCCTTCGGCTTCGAGAAGGAATGCATTCAGCGCGCGTACCGCGACAGGGTTCACGACGACATTCACATCACCCATAAACTCCCGGACGAAGCGGTCACCTGCCAGACGGGTTTTCCGGATACGGGCTCGCTTGCCAATGCCGCCACTGCGCGTCTGAAACTCGGACTCCGTAAGGAGACCGCTGCGGACGATATCCTCCGCACGGATGATGTGGTATCCAAAACGGCTCTGAACGGGTTCGGAAAACTCTCCTGCGTTGAGAGAGAAGGCTGCCTCCGCGAACGCGTCGTCCATCATGAAGTAACGAATGGGGCCGAGGAAGCCGGCGAGCGAGTCATACTCGGTCAGTCCGTAGCAATCCTGTGCTTCGTCAAGAAAGTCGCGGCCTGCCTGAAGTCGAGCATACGCAGCCTGCGCCGAGTCCGGGTCCTGGTAGAACAGGTGCCGAACTGAAACCGATGTCTTCCATCGAGCAAAGGCCTGGCGCAACTCCTGTTCGGACAGGGGTGGAAGCTTGCTGACGAGTTCCTCATCGTAGAACAGGCCACCAAGAGCCTTCTTGCGCTCGCGCGCGACGGCTGCTTCCGCTACGCTATCGTCCGCGAGACCCCGTTCTCTGGCCTCTCCGGCAAGCAACAGGGCGTTGACGAGATTGTCGAGATGGCGATACCTGTTGGCCTGGGAGTCGTTCGCACCCGAGCGCACGAGGAAGTCGAAGTACGTCTGACGGTACCATCGGGGAGTGATTTCCTCTCCGGCTACCCACGCTACGGGAATCTCGTCATCCGGCGGCGGCTCTGACGGGCCACACGCGGCCAGCAGGAACAGGATCGGTACAAGGCAGTGGACGAGTCGTACCATGGCCAGCCGCTTCGAGATCGTTCGCAGTATGGTCATCGCGCGAACGGTTGCAAAGACGAGTGGGATTGAGACAGGCGCAGCCTAGAAATAAACCCGGAAGTCGACCATTTGCGTGTCACTCAGGAAGTCGAACGGCACGTATGCGTAGTCAAACCCGAACCGTACCTGCGCCACCCGGACTTCGATACCGGTGCCGAACGACCAGTGGCTATCGACCAGATCCTGCTGAAGGAACGCGTCCTTGTATCCAACGCGTCCTTCGAATGTCACGGAGTTCGTTGAATAGCGCAGCTGAGCGCCCAGATCGCCGTTGAGATTGTTGTCGTTCGTCTGATTTGCGTCGGCAAGCAGCTGAAACTCAACATTGCTCATCTTTATGACCGGCACAGCGATGCCAAACTTGAACTGCAGCGGAAGGTCCCATGTGTCCATGCGGATACGCGCGGGTATGCTCTCGTTGCTTCCCTCGTTGGCCGGGTCTATGTCGATGGGCTGTTCGCCGTTGATGCCATCCATCTTCATCTTGCCGCCGAAGTTCATTATGGACGCGGCAAGACGTGCTCCGTTGAGGTAGCGCGTAACCAGCACGAATCCGAAATCGACCGCACCCGTTGACGCCGACATATCCCGGATTCCCTGGCGTATATAGCGGAACGTTCCGCCGAAGTAGAACGAGTTCGTCAGTGCCTGAGCATAGCTCAATCCAAACGTCATGTCCGAGGCCGTGAAGGTCTCCCCTGTGCCGTCCGGTTGCGAGACCGTACGGACATCCATCCGTCCATAGTCGACAGAGGCAAGGCTGATGCCGACCACGCCCGCCAGCGATATTGGAATCGTCACGCCGGCTGCGTTGTAGGAGATGTCTGCAAACCAGTTATGGTGCGTGAAGAATGCACCGCCCCGATAATCCCCCATGTGCGGAATAGCTGCCGCGCCGGGGTTCCAGAAAAGGGCATCGGGCCCGCTGACGACCGCCGTATAGGCATGACCGAGCGCGCTACCGCGAGCACCCGTGCCAATGGTCAGGAAAGTTGCCGATGTTGTGCCGACGCGACTCTGTCCGAAACTGGTCGCCGGGACCAGTAGTGCTAGAATCACAATCAGAAGATTCGATCTTCGCCCTGTGATCATGTTCAAATCCTCCCGGCTAGAGTACTGAATTGATGATGCATTTGAGCCTACTTGACCAGTGCGAACTTGCCCACGTGTTCGCCGACGCCGGGCGCCTCAACGTGGTACACATACACGCCGAACGCCACGTCCTGCTTGTCCACTGTTTGCAGGTTCCAGTAGATGGAGCCACCACAACCACCCGCATCCTGCGTGCAAGTGTTGTTTGTCCCTCCCTCGTGGCGCAGCGTATTCACCAGTTCGCCACGTAGATTGAAGATGCGGATCGTGGACGGTGTAGGCAGATTGATAAACTGGATGCGACGCTCACCGCGGCCGTCGACCTGTGTGCGGGTCTCCATCTCCGAGGCACCGACGTAGGGATTCGGCACAACAGCAACGTCGTCGAGCACGTTCCTTGCGGAGTCGGCATCGACGGATGACGACTTAGTTGTGAACTGGAACATGTCGCCCGTCGCGAATTCCCGCAGGACTGAGACTCGTAGTACGTCGCCCGGTGACGGAGGAATCGACTGCTGGCCGTCTGGGATGGTGAACGACACGCGATGCCTGAACTTGCGCCCTGTGACACCACGCTCACTGAAGATCAGGACATCCTCGGGGCCAAATTGCCGGTCTGCATTCCCATCCTCTACCCACAGTTCGGTCACCGCGTTCTTCTGGACGTTCACCCCGAAGATGGGAATCGGCTCTCTTACGAACAGCGGACTAGGGGTCCTTGGTGGTGTGTAGGTTGAGTCCGCAGGATCCACCCACCGAAGTTCGTAGTCGTCCGGTGAGACTGCAAAGGACGGGGACCTGTCGAGCTCGACGGAGGCTACCCAGTTTGTCTGGACGCCGTCAAGCTGCGTAGGATCGAGATTGAGGGTTTCGTTCGCCGTTCCCGCGTTGTCTACGTAACCGAAGTTGTCCGGGTTGTATACGATCTGCCGACTTTCAAAATCGACGTTGTTGATCTCTACCACAAAACCGTCGATCAGGGGAGACACGTCGACGAGCGGAGACCGTCCGACGACCATGCGGTTCTCCGAGACTTTGAAGATCTCGTAGTCGGTCGTGTTATAGAGGTCGGTCGGAACCACAGGTTCGCTGAAGAAGCGCATTTGATAGACCCCGTCCGGATCGAGGAGGTCGTCCCCGATTATCTGGACGTCGATAGAGCCGGAGCCTATGCCCTGAGTGACCGTGCTCAGGTCTTCGTTGGAGCCACCGTCCACGAGGCCTGCCGACCTGGATCTCGGGATAACAACAGCCGCGTTCTGCGACAGGCCAACCACCTTGCCCAGCTGGTCGACGCTTACGTTGAAGACATTCTCCTGCGGATCGATCTCGACCTTGCCGGTCTGCTCGTTGATGATTCCGCGGTCGTAGGCCACGAGCGCATAATAGACCGGTACGCCGTTTCTGACGTCCTCATCAACAAAGTAAAACGAGAGGCCCGTATCGTTACCCATGTTGTAGACGCCTTCGCCACCGAGAACCGTCCGGGGACCGCTGATCCCGTTTGCAAGATCCCACTGGCCGATCGGCTTGAAGAACGTGGGTGTGCCGTCAACGTTGGTGATCGTGCGGCTGTCGGATAGCAGAGGATCCGTGCCTTTGTAGAGGCGGAAGCCCTCGAAGTCGAATTCCTGCGAGAAGCGGTCGAAGCTGGCCAGCGCGAGGGTGTCCCAGCTGAGCACGACGCGCCCATCGCCCGGGATGGCCGTCAGCGTGGGCGTGAAGGGCGGCTGCGCGAACGTGTAGTCGGCGTTGAAG
>JABDKH010000308.1 GCA_013002345.1 Rhodothermales bacterium | reverse complement strand
GTACTATATGGTTGGGAACTAAGGGACAGGGTCTTGTGATCGTACCGAGCGAAGCTTCAGCTCGGAGAATGAGATCATTTCATAAGCCTAGCGACATACCAGATGACTATGTCGTAGCGTCGACACTGCTTGGAAAGCCCGTTGTTGCGGGGGTTTCGGGAGTCTACGGGATCGACGCCGAAGTGGCAGACTTCGTCCGACTTGACGAGATCTCACGACCCCGCCCGACGAGAGATTCGCTGCTCACATTTACTTCTGACGATGCCGGTCGTATCTGGCTCGTCATGAGCGATCGTGTTGAGATTCTTCAGAGGAGGTTCGACCGTGGTTTTGAGCGGGCCGTCCCTAGTGTTCTTCGATCGAGTCCGGCCGCGTTATCCCGCATCTTCGTCGAAGAATCAGGTGTCGCATGGATCAGCCGCGGCGACGAACTGTTCCGCTACGACCCGCACGTCGTCAAAAACTACGACAACCCGTACGGAGCATTCGTTCGGAAACTCACAGACCTGCGAACAGACTCCACGCTCTTCGGAGGCAATTTTCAGAATGAGGCTGGCGGCTTCGTGGGGGAACAACCTCCGGACAAGATCTTCGAGTTCGACTATGAACTAAATAACCTTCGCTTTGAGTTCGCAGCGCCCACCTATAACGCGCCAGAAGAAACGGTCTTCCAGTATCAGCTTGTTGGATACGACGACCAGTGGTCGCCATGGTCAAGAACCAACACCGCCTCATACTCGAGCTTGCCCGAGGGTACCTACAAGTTCATCGTCAGAGCAAGAAATGGTTTTGGCTATCTGAGCGACACCGGTGCCTACTCATTTCATGTGCTTCCGCCATGGTATCGAACATGGTGGGCATTTTCGCTCTACCTCCTCGGCGGAATCACGTTCGTCACACTCTCCTGGAAGTATGTGTCGATGGTCAAGGCGCAAAGAAGAGCGGAAGAACAAGCCCGGGAACTCGCCCGAGAGCGAGTGATCAACGAACGACTAAACGAGGCAAACGACCAGCTTCAAGTTGCCAACGTCCGCCTTCAGGAAGCCGTTACGCTGAAGGACGAATTCCTGGCAACTACCTCGCACGAACTCCGTACGCCAATCACCGCTATCCTCGGATATGCATCCATATTGAGAGAGGAAATACCGGGAGACTATCACGAGTTCGTGGACATCATTGAGAAGAGCGGCCACAGGCTTATGTCGACGCTCAACTCCCTGCTTGACCTCGCAAAGCTTCGGGCCGGAACGATGGAAGTCAACAATGACGTGATTGATCTTGCCGTTCTTCTGGACCAGATCGTGGAAACACACCGCCCGTCGGCCGTTGCGAAAGATGTCACAATTAAACTTCGGCTGGAGACAAACGACCCACACGCCTACTCTGATGAATACGCCCTGACCAAGGCGTTTGACAGCCTGCTTAACAATGCGATCAAATTCACCGAACAAGGAAGCGTCGAAGTTTCACTCGTCGACGAGGGGGACGCTCTCCAGGTCCACGTAGCAGATACAGGCGTCGGCATCGATACAAAATTCTTGCCTGCTCTCTTCGACGAGTTCCGGCAGGAATCGGGAGGATTGGCACGCACACATTCAGGAAATGGACTTGGTCTGGCGATTGCCGAGCGAATTGTAGATCTTCTCGGTGGCTCGATCGAGGTTCAAAGCGAAAAAGGAAGAGGGAGTACGTTCACGGTAATTCTTCCGAGACAGCCGGCACTGGCAACTCGGTCTGGAGGTGAATCCCATCGTTTAAGATCTACAGATCGCCTCGAAAGGGATTCGACAGAGCGACCGCGAGTCCCTCCGACACGTCAAAACCAGCAGGCCCCGGGGTTCGAAAAAGAACTTCCCTGATTTTCCGGCGATCACGGAGAATAATGCTCCTTCAGAAGATCTTTCTCTTTGCTCGCAGATGCTGGCGGCTCATTCTTATCGTGGTCACCATACTCGGCGAGACGCTATATCTGAATCTGTCAGTGCGGCAGAAGCCCGCCTCTCAGCGGCTCAGATACCGAGCCGACCGTCAATCCAGTGCCTGTCGCCGCGTAGTCAGAATCTGGAACGTCGACGTTCGCCTGCTCGGCGAAGCGCAGCCCGATGACGCATGCGTGATCGTTTCGAATCACCTCGGAATTCTGGACGGATTCGTGGTCGCTTCTATCTTTCCGGTGTCCATTTCCGGCAAGGCTGAACTCCTGAAGGTGCCCGTCGTGGGCTGGGTTTGTAGATCGATTGCGATGATCCCCGTCTATCGTCAACGCCGACTTCTATCAGTAGACTTTGCGGATAACGTGGCAGGTCGGCTTGACGCGGGCGTAAATGTCCTGGTCTTTCCCGAGGGAACGACCGTCGCAGGCACGGAGATTATGCCGTTCAAAACAGGTGGATTTGCTGCCATCGAGAACGCCACCGACCGAATCGCGCTCCCTATTACTTTGATGACCACCGAGGTTAACGAGGAGCCACCGGACAACCGCACACACTCGTGGTTCACCTGGTCGGACCCCCAGCAGAGCCTTTTCAGTCATTTCTGGAATCTCCTTGGTGTCCGATCGGCCCGTCTGGATATTGTCGTTGGACGAGCCGTCCACGCGGTAGGCCTGACGCGCAAGCAGCTAGCCGACAAATGCTTCGCGGAGATATCAGCAGTCAGTAAGTCTCAGGTCCTCGCTGCCGATACTCGAGAATAGCCTCAACCGCAAAGCCCCGGCACCCTTGACGAGGAGTCCGGCGCACATTATGCGGATTACATGCAACATGGATGACTGGTAGCGCGTCCTAAACGATAGCGCTGGTCTACTTCCGCGCTACAACCGCTGCCAATTGCCGGTCCACGTATGAATACGCCTGTCAGCAGAAAGCTTTTCTGGACTGTCACGATCGTAAGTTTTGTGATGATCGCAGCGCTCAGCGCGGTTCTGGCGACGGTGCTCTTCAATCAGCGGGAGTCTGCGCGAAACGCGCCGATCATAGAACGTATTCAGATCGGGCGCTCGTCCGTGCAGCCCGCCGGCCGTCCGGCAAATCTCTCCAGTGCAGATGAATTGAGCTCGCTGTTCAAAGATGCAGCAGGCGAGGTCAAGGGTGCAGTCGTGTACATCCAGGTTGACCTGGGAGGAGATTCGGAACCCGCGGAAGGTTGGGAGCGAAGGTTCTTTCACCGGTCGCCCAGGCAGAGTGTTGGAAGTGGGGTAATAATCAGCGAGACTGGCTACATCGTCACAAACAATCATGTAGTCGAAGGGTCCTCTTCGATGACGGTTACGCTAACAGACAAGAGGCAGTTCGCCGGCAGCATCGTCGGGACGGATCCAGCTACGGATCTTGCCGTCATCAGGATCGAAGATGCAACCGAATTGCCGGTCGCCGTCTTTGGCAATTCCGACGATGTCGAGGTGGGTCAATGGGTCCTTGCCATTGGCAATCCGTTTCGACTGACATCGACCGTCACCGCCGGCATCGTTAGCGCCCTTGGTCGCCAGGTAAACATTATTGGCGACAGTTTCGGGATCGAAGATTTCATTCAAACTGATGCCGCCATCAACCCGGGAAATTCAGGCGGCGCACTGGTCGATCTGAGCGGATCCCTCGTTGGAATAAACACTGCCATCGCAACGGAATCTGGTTCATACGAGGGCTACGGATTTGCGGTGCCGGTTAACCTTGTCGCCAGGGTGGCCGCCGACTTGATAGCGTATGGTGAGGTTCAGAGAGGTTTTCTGAACGTGGAGATCGCTCCCGTCAATGCGCGGCTCGCGGATCGTCTCGGACTGGGGTACATCGGTGGTGTGTACTTGAACGAGGTCTGGAGCGGGGGAGCCGCGGACAAGGCCGGGTTGCGCCCGGGAGATGTGGTCGTCTCGGTCGACAGCATGAATGTGGACGCTCCCAACGAGCTTCAAAGTGCTATTGCACGGAAGCGGCCCGGCGATCTTGTTCACCTCGACATCTGGCGCAGAGGGCGCAGTCAGAAGATTGAGGTTGTACTCATGGGCCGTGAGGATGCCGCCACAAAGACGTGGTTTGCCGATCTCAATGACAACGGTCGGACCTCGCCGCCTGAGCGTCCCACCGTACCGGAAGCCGAAGTCGATGTTGTTCATCTTGAGGAGATCGGAATCGGTGTTCGCGAGACGACGGCCGACGATCTGGAGCGATTCGCAGCCGAGTCGGGTGTATACGTGGCCTACATTGCTAGGGCCGGTATTGCGGCCGCGGCGGGTCTCAGGAGAGACGTGCTTGTGAGAAGCGTCGACTCGACTCCAGTAGGTACCGTCGAAGAGCTTCGCGAAGCGGTTTCATCTTCCCTCACCGGGGCTGGCTCCGCCGTGCTGGAAATCGTTGGCCGAGACGGAATATCGGCCTTCTACGAAGTGCGAGTCTCCCGCTAATACCGGGTATCGTTCGGTAATCATTCGCTCATTTACGTCCGGCCGATCTCCGATGATACGCTACCTAACCGCCGGTGAATCTCATGGTGAGGCACTCATCGGTATTGTCGAGGGAATGCCTGCGGGGGTAGCCGTTAGTCCCGAAGCCATAAACGAGCATCTGGCACGAAGATGGTTGGGATTCGGACGCGGTGGCCGAGCCAAGATCGAGCGTGATTCCGTTCACATTATTTCTGGTGTACGGTTCGGAAAGACAATGGGCAGCCCGGTTGCACTCCGTCTGGACAATGCTGCCTATCACAAGGATAGGTCGAACTGGGAATTCGTCATGGCCGTCGGTGGTAGTGGCGACGATGTCGATCCTGTAACGCTTCCAAGGCCTGGTCATGCGGATCTAGTTGGTACCCAGAAGTATCGCTTCGATGATATTCGTCCGGTAATCGAACGTGCGAGTGCTCGTGAGACGGCAATGCGTGTTGCCTGTTGTACGCTGGCGAGACCACTTCTCGAAGCGGTCGGTATTGAGGTCGGCAGTCACGTTACCGGAATCGGTCGGGTCCGATACTCGACGGCGGCGACGTATCTCTCCCGGCAATCCGAACTTCTGACCAACGGAGCAGGCAGTCTCAACAAGGCGGCGGACCAGTCTGACGTACGGATGATCGATCCAGATCTGTCGGCCCGTTGCATCGAGCATATCATTGAGACCAAAAAGTCCGGAGACTCGCTGGGCGGCTCCTACGAAGTGGTGGTGACCGGAGTGCCACCAGGTCTGGGATCGTACGTTCACTGGGATCGGCGACTTGACGGTCAGCTCGCGCAGGCGGTCATGTCAATACAGGGTCAGAAGGCGGTTGAGGTTGGTGACGGCATTGCCGGGTCGTTTGCTCCGGGCTCCGAGGTACACGACGAGATCGTCGCTGTCAGCGATGAATTGAGGCGCCGCACGAACAGGGCCGGAGGCATCGAGGGCGGCGTGTCGAACGGAATGCCCATCGTTGTGCGCGGCTACATGAAGCCGATACCCACTCTCATCAAGCCTCTGAACACTGTGGATATCGCGTCTGGCGTGCCGCAGCCAACTCGATACGAGAGAAGTGACGTGACCAGTGTGCCTGCAGCCTCGACGGTCGCCGAAGCGACGGTCGCCCTCGTTATCGCCAACGCTGTTCTGGAGAAATATGGTGGAGACAGTCTTGCCGAACTCAGGGCTCGATTCCCGTGACTCGATTCGCTCATCGGTCACTCTTCACCTACATTTCGGCCCATCCGTGTAACGCTCGTACCGATCGTGCGTTTGGATTCGAAACGACTAACAAACGACGTCGATCGCCCACAATCATCAAATGCCTTCCAAGAGTCAGATGGATAGCCGTATAGGTACAACACCTGAGCGAGAAGCACGTGCCGTCGTAATCGGAGCCGGCTTCGGAGGTCTGGCCGCGGCCGTCAGACTAGTAACCAGGGGGTACACGGTCACTCTCCTTGATCGGCTCGACCAGCCCGGTGGTCGTGCGCGCGTGTTCGAAGAAGACGGTTTCGTCTTCGATGGAGGGCCTACGGTCATTACGGCTCCTTTTCTGCTGGAGGAACTCTGGGACCTAGCTGGAAAGGAAATGAAGGAGTATGTCGACCTCCGTCCGGTCGACCCCTTCTACCGTATTCGTTTTGATGACGGGACCGCCTTCGACTATACGGGCGATCTGGACCGGATGAAGACTGAGATCGCGCGATTTGCTCCCGACGATGTTGAGGGATACGAACGCTTCCTGAAGAAGAGCGAGGACATCTTCCGTGTAGGATTCGAGCAACTCGGACACATCCCGTTCGACAAAGTGTGGGATATGGCGAAGATCGTGCCGGCAATGATGAAGCTCGAAAGCTACCGGACCGTCTATAGCCTGGTTTCGAAATACATCAAGAACGAGAAAATTCGGCAGGTGCTGTCGTTCCATCCGCTGCTGGTTGGTGGCAACCCGTTCAAGGTCACCTCGATCTACTCCCTCATCCTGTTCCTGGAACGCAAATGGGGTGTACACTATGCGATTGGTGGCACCGGCGCGATTGTGAAGGGGCTCGTCGATTTGCTTCTCGATCTAGGTGTCGACATTCGGCTCAACACCGAGGTAAGACAGATAAGAATTCGCGACGGAGTAGCCACCGGTGTGGTCCTCGCTGACGGAGAAGAAATCGATGCTGATATCGTCGTGTCGAATGCCGATGTGGCCTGGACATACAAGTACCTCGTGCCCGCCAACGCGCGACGACGGTGGACAAATAGACGAATCGATAGTCTGCGATACTCGATGGGACTCTTCGTCTGGTACTTCGGGACGAAGCGTAAGTATCCAGACGTCGTGCATCACACGATCCTCCTCGGGCCCCGATACAAAGGACTTCTTCGAGATGTGTTTGATCGCAAGATCCTGGCGGACGATTTCAGTCTCTACCTGCATCGTCCGACAGCAACGGATCCGGGAATGGCGCCGCCCGGCTGTGATTCTTTCTACGTTCTGTCACCTGTCCCGCACCTCGACAGCGGGATTGACTGGATCGCCGCTGCCGAGTCATATCGACAGCGTGTCAGTCGTTACCTGAGCGATTCTCTATTGCCCGGGCTCGAAGAGGAACTCGTAGTTTCAAGAATGCTTACCCCGGCCGACTTTGAGAAAGATTATTTGTCGTACAAGGGCGCGGCGTTCAGTGTGGAACCTGTACTAACGCAGAGCGCTTACTTCAGGCCTCACAATCGGAGCGAAGATGTTGAAGGCCTTTTCTTTACCGGTGCGGGCACACATCCGGGCGCAGGACTACCGGGCGTGCTCTCGACCGCGCGGGTCCTTGATACGGTTGTTCCAGCCCCTGATGCAGTTCTGCGTCGTCGCGCCGTGGTGTAGCCGCCGAGAGCGCCGTAACTTTGGCCAGTACCTCGTATTATTGCCGGTCGGCGCAATGCCGCTGGGTAACAACCTGGCTCCCGTTGCCAGGTTTTTGGGTTTTCGGCAGACCCCATGACACCTCACACCACGTACACGAAAAACACCATTTGAGTTATGGAGAGCGACGGACTGGACAAAGGCTCGCTCGTCAATCGCGAGGCGTATGACCCGCGAAGCATCGAGGGGAAATGGTACGAGTACTGGGAGAACCACGGCTACTTCGGGACTTCCGCCGACTCATCGCGGAAGCCGCATGTCATCATGATGCCGCCTCCGAACGTGACCGGGCGTCTTCACATGGGTCACGCGCTTCAGGACACAATCCAGGACGCACTTACGCGCCTTCGCCGCATGCAGGGCTTCGAAGCCCTCTGGATGCCGGGCAAGGACCACGCGGGGATCGCGACACAGAACGTTGTAGAACGATCCATAAAAGACCGGGACGGTCGATCGCGACACGATCTCGGTCGTGATGCATTCATGGCTCATGTCTGGGACTGGGTGGACGAGTACGGCGATATCATTCTTCAGCAGAAACGCCGACTCGGCGACTCATGCGACTGGGCACGAGAACGATTTACAATGGACGAAGGGTACGTGGAAGCGGTCCAGCGTGTGTTCGTTCAATTGTATGAGGAGGGTCTGATCTATCGCGGTGACTATCTGGTCAACTGGGATCCCGAAAACCGCACGGCTCTGTCAGACGAGGAGGTGGACAATGTCGAGCGAGACGGCAGTCTGTGGTACGTCCGCTATCGACTGGCAGATGGGTCGGGTCACATTACTGTGGCAACGACGCGCCCCGAAACAATGCTGGGTGATACTGCCATCGCTGTCCATCCGGACGACGCTCGTTATGCGGACCTCATTGGTAAGAAAGTAATCCTACCACTGGTCGAGCGTGAACTTCCTGTTGTCGCTGACGAGTACGTCAAGATGGAGTTCGCCGTTGGCGCACTCAAGATTACGCCGGCACACGACAAGAACGATTTCGAAATTGGTCAACGACACGGCCTCGATGTCGTCAACGTCTTGAACCCGGACGGGACCATCAACTCGAACGGCGGTGCCTACATGGGTCTCGATCGTTTCGTGGCGCGGGATCGAATAGTCGCCGATCTCGAGAGCCAGGGCCTGCTCGAGAAGGTGGAGCCGTACAAGATCAATGTTCCTGTCTCGAGTCGATCGAAAGAGATTATCGAGCCACTGATTTCGCGGCAGTGGTTCGTCAAGATGGAGCCGCTGGCCCAACCCGCTATCGAGGCAGTTCGGAGCGGAAAGATCACGTTCTACCCGAAGCGATGGGAGAACGAGTACTTCCGCTGGCTGGAAGACATCCGGGACTGGTGCATCAGCAGACAATTGTGGTGGGGTCACCGAATTCCGGTCTGGTACTACACCAACGCGGATGGTCATATCGACGAATCTCGCGCCTTCGTCGTTTCGGTCAATCAGCCCGAGCAGGGGATGATTCAGGACGAGGATGTTCTCGATACGTGGTTCTCATCGTGGCTCTGGCCTTTTGCAACACTCGGCTGGCCTCACGACGACGACAAGGCGAAAAAAGACGTCTCGTTCTTCTACCCGACTGACGTGCTGGTGTCGGGCTACGACATCCTGTTTTTCTGGATCGCCCGGATGATCATGGCCGGACTTCATTTCACCGGGGAAATACCGTACCGCGACATCTTCATCACGGGAATGATCAAGGACAAGCTTGGACGATGGATGTCCAAGAGTCTGGGGAATGGAATTGATCCGCTCGAGATGATTGAAGAATACGGAGCCGACGCAGTCCGCTATTCCTTGACCATCTTGTGCGCGCAGGGCCAGGACATCAAGCTTGACCCGACGAAGTTCGAGATGGGTCGCAATTTTGCGAACAAGATCTGGAACGCCTTCAATGTATTTGGCCAGTTCATGGAGCCGGGCCGTCAGTATCGCCGGACGCGCGAGTACGCCGAACTCGACCTTGTGGAGCAGTGGATTCTGCATCGACTGAACACTACGATCGAGCGTGTTAACGAATCCGTTGATCGCTATCGCCTGAATGAAGCGCTGGCCTCTGTATATGATGTGTTTTGGAGAGACTTCTGCGACTGGTATCTGGAGCTGATCAAGCCGCCCAGAGGATCTTCGATGGAAGACGAGCGAATTGCGTTGGCCGTCGAACTGTATGAGAAAATGATCCTCCTCCTTCATCCGTTCATGCCCTTCATTACGGAAGATCTCTGGCAGCGAGTCAGGCCCCGCGGCGAAGGCGAGTCGTGCATGGTTCAGGAGTGGCCGGCTGCGAACCCGACTGAGAAATCTGACAGTGCCGCTGAAACGTTCTCTGTCATTCAGGAGATGGTGTCAGGTATTCGGAATATCCGTGCGGAGTACAACGTTCCGCCGTCGAAACACATCGGCGTGATCATCAATGTTTCTTCGAAAGAACCCGACCTTCTTGAGGCGCTCGAAAGCCATCGCGACTACTTCGAGAAGCTCGCGCGCGTCGATCAGCTTGAGGTTGGCAGCGGTCGGAAGAAGCCGATCGCGAGCGCTTCAGCCGTCGTTGGACGAAACGTCGTGTTTATCCCGCTGTCCGGGATGATCGATCTTTCCGTTGAGCGGGACAGACTCCAGAAAGAGATCGATCAAAAGGAGGACTTTGTCGTCAAGATTCAGAAGAAGCTTCAGAATCGACAGTTCGTGAGTAAGGCTCCTGCGGAAGTGGTGGAGCGTGAACGCAAGAAAGAGGCGGATACGATCGCCGAGCTGAAGCGACTCCGGGCCAATCTCGAAGATCTGGCTAGTGTGAACTGAAAGGTAGCGAGGGCTCCGCTTGGGTTACGTTCTCGGAATATCGTGCTGGTATCACGACTCGGCCGCCGCCCTCTTGCTGGACGGTGAAGTTGTCGCTGCGGCGCAGGAGGAACGATTCACCCGCAGGAAGCACGATCCGGAATTTCCCACGCACGCCATCCGGTACTGTCTGGATTATGCCGGGATCTCGTCGCGCGACCTCGACGCCATAGCCTTCTACGACAAGCCCTTTCTAAAATTTGAGCGGCTGTTGGAGACGTATGTTTCGTATGCGCCGCGCGGCCTGCGTTCGTTCACGAAAGCGATGCCTCTGTGGCTGAAGCGCAAGCTGTGGATTCCTGATCTCCTCCAGCGCGAATTGGAATACGATGGAGTCATCGTGTTCCCGGAACACCACGAGAGTCACGCGGCGAGTGCTTTCTTCCCGTCGCCGTTTGAACGATCAGCCTTTCTGACAACCGACGGAGTCGGAGAATGGACCACGACATCGTTCGGTGTCGGCGCGGGTAGTTCAATCGAAATCCAGAGTGAGATCCACTTTCCGCATTCACTTGGCTTGCTGTACAGTGCGTTCACGTACTTCTGCGGTTTCAAGGTGAATTCAGGTGAGTACAAACTGATGGGTCTTGCGCCGTATGGTGAGCCGCGCTTCGTATCTACGATCCGGGAAAAGCTCATCGATGTTCGCAGCGACGGATCGTTCCGCCTCAACATGAAGTACTTCGAGTATGCTCACGGATTGCGAATGACGGGACGCAAGTTCGCGACGCTTTTCGAAGGACCGGAAAGAAAGCCCGAGACACCCCTGACCCAGCGCGAGATGGATCTGGCACGCTCTGTCCAGGAGGTCACGGAAGACGTGATCTTGTCGATGGCATCGCACGTACGTCAGGTAACGGGTGAGACAAATCTGTGCCTCGCCGGCGGGGTGGCATTGAATTGTGTGGCCAACGGTCGGCTTTTGCGCGAGGGTGGATTCGAAGATATCTGGATTCAGCCGGCTGCCGGGGATGCCGGAGGCTCCCTCGGTGCGGCACTAGTCGCCTGGTACGACTA
Source organism: Rhodothermales bacterium (assembly GCA_013002345.1). NCBI lineage: Bacteria > Pseudomonadati > Rhodothermota > Rhodothermia > Rhodothermales > Rhodothermales bacterium. The sequence goes on along the minus strand of JABDKH010000308.1, from coordinate 3,658 downwards.
TTTCGGGAAGGACCGGGTACCCAGGCGGCCTGATGCCATGAGGGCCAGCCATCTGGGTCCGGAATTCAGTGACAGTGATATCAAGTCATTTCTCAAGTCGAACGACATCCCGTTCGAGACCATGGAAAGTGGCGATGTGGCTGCTCGCACGGCGGCTCTCCTTGCCGCAGGTAACGTCGTTGGCTGGTTCCATGGCCGCATGGAGTTCGGCCCGCGGGCGCTGGGTTGCCGTTCCATTCTCGCGGATCCTCGTGGTCGCGACGTTCAGCGACGAGTGAATCTGAAGATCAAGTTTCGCGAGAGCTTCCGACCCTTTGCACCAAGCGTGTCGGCCGAAGACGTCTCCTCTTTTTTTGAAACGGAAGCGGAGAGCCCGTACATGTTGCTGGTGTCTTCTGTGCGGAACGTGGCGATCAGCGGGACCGGGCTCGACCGCCTTTCCCTTATCGATTCTCCCATTCCGGCGGTCACCCACGTTGATGGCTCAGCCAGAATCCAGACCGTAGACGAAACGCGCAATCCACTCTTCCATCGCTTGCTGAAGGAGTTCGGTCATCTCACGGGCTGTCCCGTTCTCGTCAACACAAGTTTTAACGTGCGTGGGGAACCCATCGTATGCACGCCCGACGATGCTTTTCAGTGTTTTCGGAGAACGAACATGGATGCGTTGGTGATGGGCGCCCACCTTATCACCAGGGAGATGTTGGGCGAACCGGATTCAGATCTGTACTCTCTGGAGGAGATCGCGTCCCAGTACGGACTTGACTAACGCGAAATGATTAACCAACAGTACCGCACAAGTGCGCTCGTGATCTTGGTGTTTTTCGTGGCACTCACCGTCGCAGCGTGCGGCACACGAGACAAGGGTCCGGCGTTACGCGTCGAGACAATCGAGCTCAAGCTTCATCCGAGCGGTGCGCGCATTCTCACGGGAACGGTGTTCAACGACTCGGATACTGCCGTCGGCGGTGCCCAGATTCAGATAACATTATTCGACGACAAGAATCGACGTGTCGACGGAATGTACGCGGTGGTCAGAGAGATACCCGCACATGGATCGGCAGATTTCAGAGAGCCGGTACAGAGCGACTACGACGTCCAGGCTGTGCGCGTGCGGAGTGTCGTGGTGCTCAACTAGTGAGTCGCACTAGATGTAGGCTCCGAATTCGTCGATTGTGTCATGGGGCAGGCTCCCCCGGTGCGCACGCAAGTATATGTAAGGCGTGTGATGCAGAAAGTTAGATACCCGAGTCGTATAGACATCCGCGTACCTCTCGATCTGCCGGGCGAGATGGCTTTTGTCCTTCCCGGTTCGCATCAGCGGTCCCCAGTTCGGATTGAGTAGACGAGCTGACGCCTGCGCCAGCGGTGCAATCTTCTCGTCGAGCCTGACAAGCCTGCCCCGCAACTCGGACATCTGCTTTTCATGAATTGCGGGCTCCGTATCGTCGGACTCACCATAGCCGTGCCTGGCACGAAGCAGGCGTACCCGCGTCTCGGAATACTCCGACTCAATCTGCTCTTTCCGCTGCATCAAATCCGTCAATATCACTTCCGATTTCTGGAATCCTTCGAGGGCGCGAATCTCATCCTCCAACTCACGGATGATGAGCGCAGTACGCCATCGGTTGATGCTCTTCGACACGTTGACGTCGGCGAAGATGTGGTCGCCGACGTACAGAATCTCGTCTCCGGAGAGATCGAGGCTGTCCTCAACCAGACTGGCATTGGCTCCAACATAGGTGCGGCCGGACTCGAGCAAGCCCACGTGAGCCTTCAGGAGACCAGCTTCGTCAACCACTTCAAATGTTGGCATCCGGAGCGCGAAGAAATCGGGTTTGCGTGCTCCAACAATCTTGATGTCAAACAGGTCGGTCCACGTCATACCGTCTGGCAGATACGAATCCAGCACGAATGACATCATCGGGGCGGTGTAACTCCATTCCGAATTGGTGATGAGCAGAAGCTTCTTTCCTGCAAACTTCTGGTCGAGCAAAGCGGGCGCAAGATCCTTGTCGAGTTCGACGAAGCGCTCGGGATCGGACATGATATCCCTCTTCAACTGACCTTCCACGTGAGCTTCGTCGAGGGAGCGCCGCACGAATTGATAGAGTTCATCATAGCCACGAACCTGATTCACGTGCCCGTCGTCGAGAAGATCGACCAGCTGCATATACATGCAGGCTTCTGAAATCGAGAACAACGTGTTCATGAAGACCCACCGACGGTCGCTCAGGTCGACAAGCGTGTCGCGATACACCCGCTTCTTTGATTCGAACTCGATCGGCTTTGTGCCGTGAAAGGCGTGCTTCACATATCCGAAGCGGTTAGCCTTCAGGACATTGCCCCTGGAGGTATCGATGATCAATCCTCGCGTCACCAGATTGGGATCGAATTCGAGCTTTTCGACGGGCCAATTTGCCGCAAGCAATCTAGCCTTGAGGTGATCGTACGCACGGTTCTCCCACTCACTCATCCGATAGTGGATCAGCGTGTAATCCATGTCGTAGCCAATCGCCTGGATCGATCGCAGGTTCAGCGTGCGATTGCAGAAAAGGCCGTGTACATAGCGCGTGTCGAACTCGGTGTCCGCCGCACTGGTATTGCTTGATCGAAGTTGTGCGCTCCGACGTTTCGTTCTGGCAGAGGAGTGGGAGGACATATCTGTGGGTATCAGTTAGGAGTAGAGGTCGCGTGGACCTGAGGGTTCTCTGCGTCCAGTGTTGTCAGTTGATGTAGACGCTCTTGATGTTAACGAACTCGCGAATACCGTTTCGCCCCAGTTCGCGACCAAATCCGCTTTCCTTGATTCCACCAAAAGGAAGTCGCGGGTCCGAACGGACGAAAGTGTTGACGAAGCATGCTCCCGCCTCCAGCTGTTCCTCAGCAATCTTTCGCCCTCGCCTGACGTTGCGGGTGAATACGGCGGCTCCGAGTCCATACACAGAGTCGTTGGCTACCTCGATGGCCTCGTCGTCGTTATTCACCGGGATAATCGCGGCGACAGGCCCAAACAATTCGTCGTCATACGCCGGCATTCCGGGCGAGACATTGGTCAGCACGGTAGGAGGGTAGAACACACCTTCTCCGTCGGGAATGAATCCCCCCAACAGGCAACTGGCCCCCCGCTCGACGCTTCGTTGAACCTGAAGGTGGAGCTCTGCCCTTAGGTCCGCTCGGGCGAGCGGGCCGACATCAGTGGTTTCCTTCAGCGGATCGCCGACTCTCCTGGAGCGCATTTCATTTACGAACCTGTCTTCGAATTCAGCCAGGATCGCTTTCGGGACAATGAAGCGTTTGGCCGCAATGCACGACTGGCCATTATTGATCAATCGACTCTGGACGCAGAGACGGACGGCCTCTCGAAGGTTCGCGTCCTCGAGAACGACATAGGGGTCACTTCCGCCGAGTTCGAGAACGGTTCTCTTCAGAACGGCGGCGGCCGACGTCGCAACGGCTTTCCCTGCCTGCGTGCTGCCCGTTAGCGAGACAGCGCGGATCACTGGATGCCGAATAACGCGATCGACCTCGTCGCCGCCAATAAGCAATGTTCGGAAGATGTCATTCGGGAAGCCAGCCGCCACGAACACACTCTCGATGGCGAGTGCACAGCCCGGTACGTTGGACGCATGTTTCAGAACCGCGCCGTTACCCGCCA
>JABDKH010000307.1 GCA_013002345.1 Rhodothermales bacterium | reverse complement strand
GTCTGGGCCTGATCACGCAGGAAGTGGTGGATCTCATGCAGCGATACGGTTTCCCAGGGATGGCCGTCTTGCAGTTTGCATTCGACAACGACGCGGACGACAAATTCCTTCCGCACAACTTCCATCGCAATCTTGTGGCCTACTCGGGTACGCACGACAACGACACCGTTCACGGTTGGTACCGGAGCGACTTGAGCACTCAGGACGCCCAGCAGGTCGCGCAGGCGCGCCGGTTTTGTCGCGATTATCTGGCCGTTTCGACAGGCAATGAGCATGACCTGCACTGGCGATTCATCCGTGCGCTGGCCATGTCCGTTGCCGACTCGGTAGTCTTCCCGCTGCAGGACGTACTCGGGCTCGGAACCGAAGCCAGAATGAATGTCCCCGGAGAAGCGACGGGTAACTGGTCGTGGCGATTCGAACCGGGCGCATTGACCGAAGTGGTGGCAGAAACCCTCAGGCGGATTACCGTGAACTGCGGCAGAGGTCGATCGGCAGAGACGCGGGCGACTGAGCCCGGTAGTATGGAGTCGTAGCCTTAGCCGGCGACACGGACGCGGCTACTGGAAACGCACCCTACTTGTTCGGCACCGACGTAAGGATCGTCATCAGGTGCGACTTCAACGCGACCTTATCGCTGGGGCCGTAGGATTTCTTCGATACCGATTTCCGAGCACCCTCTATCACCGTCCAGACAGCCGGGAAACCAGCGTGGTCCTTGGGCAAGGCAAAATCAACGGAATGCGCTTCTGAATTGAACAGGATCAAGAACGTCTCGTCATGGACCATCCGTCCGCGCGTGTCCACGTCAAGAATTTTGTCGCCGCGCAGTAGCATCCCGAACGCGTTCACGTCGTGGTCGGACCAGTCCCCCTCCTCCATTTCGCGACCGTCCGGATGCCACCAGAGGATGTCTTTTGCTCCCGACTCGTCCGGAATTCCCGTCAGAAACTTCCGACGCCGGAAGCTGGGATGCGCCCGTCGAAACGCAGTGAGCTGTTTCACAAAGTCCAGGAACTGCTCCTGTCGCTCGTCAAGATCCCAGTGATACCAGTTTATTTCGTTGTCTTGACAGTAGGAATTGCTGTTGCCCCGCTTCGTACCCGACAACTCGTCGCCCCCGAACAACATGGGCACACCTTGAGACACAAAAAGTGTCGCAAGCAGACTTCTTTTGACGGCCTCGCGTCGGGCAAGAATTCGCTTGTTGGTCGTCGGACCCTCCTCGCCGAAATTCTGGCTGTAATTCGGCTCGTGACCGTCGCGATTCTCCTCAAGGTTGTCCCAGTTGTTCTTCTGCTCATAGCTGACGAGATCCTCAAGAGAGAAACCGTCATGAGCGGTCACGAAGTTGATCGAAGCGGCCGGTTTCCTACCCGACAATTCGTAGAGATCACTCGATCCCGCAATGCGCGATGCGAACTCTCCCGTCACGCCGGGGTCCGTTCGCCAGAAACGGCGGACGGCATCCCGGTATTTTCCGTTCCACTCGGTCCACTGCCACGGGAACGATCCCACCTGGTAGCCGCCTGGTCCAACATCCCACGGTTCTGCAATCAGTTTCACCTGACTCAGGATCGGATCCTGCTGAATCACCTGGAAGAATGCGGACAGCATATTGATCTCATACAGATCTCGAGCGAGCGAGGCCGCAAGGTCGAAGCGGAACCCGTCCACTCTCATTTCCTGCACCCAGTAGCGCAGGCTGTCCATGATCATCTGCAAGACGTGGGGATTGCCGGCGTTGAGTGTGTTACCCGTGCCCGTGTAGTCGATCAGGTAACGGCGATTCTCAGGATTCGTCTTGTAGTAGGCTTTGTTGTCAATACCTCGCCACGAAAGCGTCGGGCCCATTCTATTGCCCTCACCCGTGTGATTGTAGACAACGTCAATGATCACCTCCAGTCCCGCTTCGTGCAGGGCGCGCACCATCATCTTGAACTCTCTCACGGCGCCGCTGGACCACTCGTTTCCCGAATACTCAGGCTCTGGTGAGAAATAGGACAGCGTGTTATATCCCCAGTAATTCTTGAGACCCGATCGAACCAACCCGTGTTCGGAAACCTTGGCGTGCACCGGCAAGAGCTGTACGGTCGTCACTCCCAGTTTCCTGAGATGCTCTACTACCGGCTCAGCCGTCATCCCCAGATACGTTCCGCGAAGCTCCGGCGGTACGTCAGGATGCAGCTTCGTCAATCCCTTGACGTGAGTCTCGTAGATGATTGTCTCTTCCCACGGAATCTTAGGCGGCTGATCGGAAGCCCAGTGGAAACTCGGATCTATGACGGCGCCGAGTGGTGCGAACGGCGCGCTGTCCACGGTGCTGAACGATAGGTCCTCATCGGGATGATCGAGCAAATGGCCATACAGACTGTCGTGCCAGCGCAGCGGCCGACCTATGGCCTTCGCATACGGATCCAGCAGCACCTTGTGCTCATTGTATCGATGGCCCTCGTGGGGCTCGTACGGTCCTGCAACCCGGTACCCGTAGAGTTGACCGGGACGCAGGTGCGGAATGTAGCAATGCCAGATGGGCCCGGTCTGCTCGACCAGGAACACGGTCTCCGATGCCGACTCGTCATCGGGATGATCGAACAGGGCGAGCTCAACCCGATCCGCGTGCGATGCGTACAGCGCGAAATTAACCCCGAGTCCATCCCAGGTGGCACCGAGTGGATATGGCTTGCCCGGTCGCACACGACTGCGTCCGGGGGCTCTGGATTGTTCGGGAGCTTCGTCCATTCAACACACGATCTGGCGGGATCCTGGTCAAGGTGGTGAACGCACATTACGAATGCGCACACAATAAGAGAATCGGTTAACTCTTGCTAAATAAAATAGTTTACGATCAGATCGTGGCCGATCTTTGTCCACAACGGTTTACTGCTAGATCCGCATTCAAGATATTGAGTAGCATCATCCCCTCACGTCATGAATAGCGATATGCCCTGGATATCGAAGAAGGACTCTCAACTCTGGGAAGAAGGCAGGCACTACTCCAGTTATGACAAGCTTGGTGCCCACGCAAACCGCCAGGGTACGTGGTTCGCCGTCTGGGCTCCGTATGCGGATCACGTTTCAGTGATCGGTGACTTCAATGACTGGGATGAAGGCGCGCACCCGATGAAGAAGACGGGCGGTGGGCTTTCGGGCCTGTGGGAAGTGTACGTCCGCGGCTGCAAGACAGGGGCCCATTACAAGTTTCGAATCCGTCGTGGAGCCTATGTGACGGACAAGACGGATCCGTACGGCTTCGCGATCGAGCCGCCCGTCGAAGGAGGCAGTTCAATTGCGGGACTTTCTAGCCGTGTGGTAGACCTCGACTACGAGTGGACTGATAGTGACTGGATGGAGTCACGGAAAGGTCCGGCGAGTCTCAATGCACCCGTATCCATCTACGAGGTTCACATCGGTTCGTGGATCCGCACGAAAGACGGTTGGTCTCTCAACTACCGTGAACTGGCGAAGCCGCTTGCCGATCATGTAAAGGACTTCGGGTTTACTCACGTCGAGTTCATGCCCGTCGCCGAGCATCCGTACTATGGTTCCTGGGGTTATCAGATCGTCGGCTACTATGCCACGACCCATCGCTACGGCACGCCGGAAGACTTCATGTATCTGGTTGACTACCTGCACAATGAAGGCATCGGCGTGCTGCTGGATTGGGTGCCGGCGCACTTTGCGGCCGATCCACAGGGGCTAGTGTTTTTTGACGGGCATACCACGTACGAGTACTCCGACCCGCTGATGCGCTACCACCCCGACTGGGGTACGTACGTATTCGACTACGGCATGCCGGGCGTCCGGAATTTCCTGATCTCGAACGCCGCGTTCTGGTTGGACAAATACCACATCGATGGACTGCGCGTCGACGCTGTTGCATCGATGCTGTATCGGGACTACTCCAGAGAAGACTGGCGTCCGAACAAGTATGGCGGTCGCGAAAACCTCGAAGCGATTTCGTTACTGCAGGAGACGAACGCGGTTGTGTACAAGCGTTTCGACAGCGTGCTGATGATCGCAGAGGAGTCGACGGCATGGCCCGGCGTTTCCGCGCCCACGTACAACGGTGGACTTGGATTTCTTTTCAAGTGGAACATGGGCTGGATGCACGATACGCTCGAATACATGACGAAGGATCCGATTCACCGTCAGTATCATCACAACGACCTGACATTCCCGCTGATCTACGCGTTCTCCGAGAACTTCCTTCTGCCGCTTTCTCACGATGAAGTGGTTCACGGCAAAGGCTCGCTCTGGTCCAAAATGCCGGGAGATGACTGGCAGAAGGCGGCCAATCTTCGCCTCCTCTACGGTCACATGTTCGGGCATCCGGGAAAGAAGCTGCTATTCATGGGCTCGGAACTCGGACAATACGGAGAGTGGAATCACGACGGCCAGGTGGAATGGGAGCTCCTGAAGACCCATCTGCACGCGGGCATCGCGGACTGGGTGCGCGCGCTCAATCAGTTGTATCGGAACCACCCGGCGCTCTGGAACGACGCACCCGGAGGATTTGAGTGGATTGATTTTCAGGATGCAGGGGCGAGCGTGGTGAGTTATGTGCGGTCCAGCGAAGATCGGACGATCGTGTTTCTGTTCAACTTCACGCCAGTACCGAGGCCCGACTATCGAATCGGTCTAACCCGGCAGGGGTCGTGGAATGTCGTTTTGAACAGCGACCGGACGCGCTTCGGAGGCTCCGGCTATGGACCGAAAGGAACGCTTGCCACCGAAAAGAAGAAATGGCACAATCGTCCTGCATCGGTCGAGGTAGATGTTCCGCCGCTGGGTGTGCTGGTTCTTGACCACGTCACGGAGTAGCGCTCTTTGACGATCCGGCGGAGCGGCGAGGATGCGATCAGGAAAGACGTATCACGCCGCGTCTGTAATCCACTGAGTCAATGTGATTCGTCGCCGTCGAGTTCGCCGCTGAGCGTGACAACCAGCTTGCGTCGTCCACCCCGGTTTCGATGCTCGCAGAGGTAGACCCCCTGCCACGTGCCAAGCACGAGACGCCCGTCCCGCAAAGGCACCGTAAGTCCGCTGCCCATCAACGACGCCTTGATGTGTGCGGGCATGTCGTCCGGACCTTCGATCGTGTGTTCGAAGTACGGTGTGCCATCGGGGACGATCCGATTGAAGAACGCCTCGAAGTCGACACGCACGTCGCTGCTTGCATTCTCGTTCAGCGTAAGCGACGCCGACGTATGCAGAATAAAAAAGTGGGCGAGACCGACTCGAAACCGGGACAGGTCCGTGAGGCCGCGCACGATCTCGCTGGTGACAAGATGAAAGCCACGGGGTCTTTCCTTAAGCAGGATTTCGTACTGTCTCCAACTCATTCAGCGTCGTGGATACAACAGGCACCTATTGATTGACGGGTATCTGCAGATCGAGCCATACCGGAAAGTGATCGCTTGCCCTCTCCTCGCTCGAAAGCGGACGACGGACGCCACCGTCGAGCACTGTCAGGTCGCGCGACGGCAGAACATAGTCGATGCGCAGTCCCCATTCGGCCGTATCGTCCGGATCGAGTTCGGGGAACGCGCTGATTCCAGCTTCGGTCGCGGTCGGGACGAAGTCGCCGCTTACGGCCGGTGCGTCTAGCAGCTTGCGGGCCGGATTACCATGCGAGCTGCCCTCGTCGGGATCCGCATTGAGGTCGCCGACAATCACAAATGATGCGCCCGTGGCGAGGCCCCCGGCGCGACCACTGTCGTCCACGAAATACTCCCGGTCAGCCACATAGTCTATCCAGAATCGGATCTCATCGTGATTGCGGAGCTTGTTTCGACGCTCGGGTCCGTCGAACGCAGGCGGCGTGGGATGACTGGCAAGCACATGCAGGATGCGGCCGTCGGGCAATCGCACCGGTACGTCTACATGGTTCTTCGAACTGAGCCTCATCGCCGACCACTCCGCGTCTGAATACCATGACGTGAGCGAGTCCGCATTCATCGGACGCAGGGCGCCGGGCATATCTGCCCATCGAAACAATTGAAACATGCGGATGCTGTCGCGAACTATAGACAGGTGCGGTGCCACGAACAGGGCCATCGCATATTGTCCGGGGAACGTCCCGAAGCCCCAGCTATCATTTCCATACGCTCTTTGCGCGGCGGTCTGGGATGGTGCAGATCCGTCCGAGTCCGACGGGTCGGGTAGCGGAAAGCTGGTCGCGACCGCTCCATCATTGTTCAGGTCGAGGCCGCTACTGACGCCGGTGTTGGTCGCAGGAGAAAAAGTATTGTAAGTCAACGGCTCCAATCCCGAACCCTGCGACACGGCAAGGAAACGCTGGACGAACCGTCGAGCGTTCTGTCCTGGCCCGTCGGCATCCGAAAAACCCGGCACGCCCCGCACATCGTACGTCATTTCGTTGACGAGCAGGATGTCCGGACGAAGCTCCTGGATCGTACGCGCCGCGGCCTTGAGCCGGGGATGGTCTGCCCGTTCCAGATCAGACGTGCGGAGGTCTTCGATATTGAACGTCATGACCCGCAGGGAGGCCGCTGAGTCCGTTTCGTCGGAATAGCGGCA
>JABDKH010000306.1 GCA_013002345.1 Rhodothermales bacterium | reverse complement strand
ATGTAGTGGTGGCCATCTCGTATGTCGTCGTCATGGTCGTGGTGTGTGGATTGCTGGCAGGAATGGCATGGGTGACGACGCGGCTCTTGAAGCGCCTCACGCCGGACTCTCTGCCGTATGTGTGGCGGCAGGGCCTGGCCAATCTCTATCGGCCGAACAATCAGACACTCATGATGATGCTGGCCATCGGCCTTGGCACCTTTCTCGTCTCGATGTTCATTTCCACGGAACGAACCCTGATGAGACAGATCGAGGTTGCGGATGAAATGGGGCGCCCCAATCTGATATTCTTCGACATCCAGCCGGACCAGCAGTCTGGCGTGGCACGTATTCTGGAGCAACGTGGACTACAGGTGGTCGAGAGTGTCCCGATCGTCACGATGCGACTGTCCGCTGTGAATGGCGTCACGATCGACGAAATGAGGAAGGACTCAACACGCCGTACGTCGTGGGCGCATCGGCGCGAATACCGATCGACGTACCGTTCCTATCTGAACGAGTCGGAGACCGTCGTCGAGGGCGTGTTCGATACCGGTACGTACAGTCCGGAACAGGTCGTCCCGATCTCCGTGGAGAAAGACATCATGGGTGACCTGGATGTGTCTCTGGGTGATACGCTTGTCTTTGATGTTCAGGGTATTCCGGTCGAGACTCGGATCTCAAGTGTGCGCGAGGTCGAGTGGCGGCAGGTGCGCACGAATTTTTTCGTGGTCTTTCCCGATGGTGTGCTTGAGGATGCGCCGCACTTCAGCGTGATCGTGACGCGCGCAGAAAACGACGCGGAATCGGGCGGCGTTCAGGCGGCTGTCGTCCGGGAGTATCCGAACGTCTCATCGATCGACCTGAGTTTGATTCTGAAAGTGATCGAGTCGGTGTTTGATCGAATCGGCTTTGCGGTGCGCTTCATGGCGTTGTTCAGCATCCTGACCGGATTCGTCGTGCTTGCGGCAGCAGTCGTCGTGAGCCGCGTTCGACGTGTCGAGGAGACCGTTCTGCTCAAGACACTGGGCGCGTCTCGTGCTCAGGTTTTTGCCATCATGTCGGTCGAGTACACGCTGCTTGGTATGCTGGCTGCACTTACGGGAGCCGTACTGTCGACGGCGGCGTCGTGGGGCCTTGCGGTCTTTGTATTCGAGACACAGTATGTTGCCCCCATAGGCGCTCTGGCAGCGGTCGTTGGAGGTGTCACGGCACTGACGCTCGCGGTCGGCCTCATCAATAGCCGCGGACTCTATGCGCGACCCCCGCTGGACGTCTTGCGATTCGAGGCATGATCTCGCGATCATAGTGATGACCTACCACGTGTATTGGTAACGGGCATCAAACCGGGCAAAGGAAGAGAAGAGCGGCTTCGATTATGACTACTGAACGGTCCGTGGCGATCAAGGCGAATGTCGAGAGCGTCGAGCGACGAATCGTTGCGGCGTGTCAGCGAGTCGGTCGGGACCGTGGTGACGTCACCGTCGTTGCTGTGTCCAAGCGATTTCCAATTGAAGATATTGCGCGAGCGTACGATGCCGGCGTTCGTGATTTCGGCGAGAACAGGGTTCAGGAACTACTGGAAAAAATGACTGAGTGGGAACGCTCGTTTCCGGACCGGCCCGTCACCTGGCATATGGTCGGGCATCTACAACGTAACAAGGTTGGAGCCGTTGTCGGAAGGGTCCCCATCTTTCACGGCCTTGACAGTATGCGTCTCGCCGATGCGATCAACCGCGTTGCGTTATCCGGTGGAATCACCTACCCATGTCTGCTCCAGGTCAACGTGTCAGGTGAAGAAAGCAAGTTCGGTTTCTCCGGGCACGAGGTGGATGCAGCGCTTGAAGGGCTGAGATCGTACGAGGGCATATCCATAAAGGGGTTGATGACGCTGGCACGGCCGGCAGACGATCCGGAAGACGTAAGAGCGGATCTGGCAAAACTTCGGTCGCTGTTCGAGCGTAGTCAGGCTGTGTATGATCATTCTCTCGCGGTACTTTCTATGGGAATGAGTGGTGATTTCGAGGTGGCGATTGAGGAGGGAAGTACCCACGTTCGACTTGGAACGAGCATTTTTGGAGATCGGCCGGCTTGAAATTCGACATCAAAGAGGCGAGAAATCGACTTCAGTAGTCCAACCTTGGGTCGATTCTACCAAGTAGTTTGCTTTTTGCTATGACCTGGTTCATTGTCGCAGTCGCAGCCGGTATCCTTATGGTTCTGCTTGTCAGGACCATGAAGCAGTACGAAAAGGAGAGTGCGGCGGCGGCACTGGAGCAGGTTACACAACTTACCGAAGTGACGATGGGTCTTGAGAAACGAATTCAGAATCTCGAGGCCATTGTAACGGCCGTTGACACGAACCCGGTTGTCTCCGATGTGGAATCGGAATCGCCTGCTCGTGAATCGGCACAGAGGTCGCGAACCCGCACCTGACTGCATCGCCGATGCCATCTCACGAAAATCCAACGCTGGCATGAGACTTTCTTCCCTCGATATCAAGAAGCAGGACTTCAAGCGCGTCATGCGCGGAGTGGATCCAGAAGAGGTCCAGGCTTTTCTCCAGATGGTTGCCGAACAGTGGCAGAGTCAGGAGGACGATCAGAATCGACTTGAGCACAAGATCACCGAACTGGAAACAAAACTCGACCATTACAAACAGGTTGAGGAAGCGCTCCAGGAAGCGGTGAAGACGGCTCGTGAGAGCTCGCGTCAGACACTGGATGCGGCGAAGACAAAAGCGAAAGGTATAGTCGAGGCGGCTGCCGATAGTGCGACACGAATTCAGCATCAGGCCCAAAGTGATCATTATGAGTTGCGTCGCAATCTGACCGACTTGCAGTCGCGGCGCAACGAAGTGCTCGCGAGGCTGAGGAATTTGCTGAAAACGGAACTGGACTTACTGGACGAGTTTGATCGTCAGTATCCCGTGGCGGTGGAGCCGGCAATTGAGGGCCTAGAGATGACCGACGCACCTGCCCCTGTGGCTGCTCCGGTGGACGACGACGGCGAAGCCGTGCAGAATATGGAAGCGCTCGAGGAAGCCGCTCTCAACAAAATCGGATTGGATGACGAAGTCGAGAGTGCACTCTCCGACGACACACTTCTCTTCACGGACGAGGACGTCGCGGACCAGGATGATGTCGGAGCGTCAACGAAGGCACCCACAGCCGAACAGGATTCTGCAGCCCAGGTGGCCATAGAGCCCCAGTCTTCGGCTGGATCGCACCGTGATTCGGCGGAGATGGATAAGATTCGTAAAATTCTGGATGATCTCGCCTGAGATTGCAGTCTGTCATCCGATCGAAAACGAATCTCAATTCCATGGCCCGTTATTACTCGGCCGGTGATCGTGCGCCGGCCGCCTATGCCAATCAGGTTAAAGAGGCTGCCGCATTCATTCGGCGAACGTTACCCTCCCAGACTCGCATCGCGCTCATTCTAGGGACAGGTCTCGGTCGCCTGGCCGACGACATTGACGAGGCTGCGGTCATCGAATACGATGACATTCCGCATTTCCCGGTGTCGACCGTAGAGTCTCACCACGGCAGGCTTATCGTTGGCACCCTCGATGATGAGCCGGTTGTTGCGATGCAAGGACGGTTCCATTTGTATGAGGGGTATGATGCCGGCGAGATTACTTTCCCGATTCGCGTGCTCGGTGAGCTTGGGATCGAGATTCTGTTGATATCGAACGCTGCGGGCGGCATGAATCCGCTATTTCGCCGTGCCGACCTGATGCTCATAACCGACCATGTGAACCTGCAGGGCGTCAGTCCGCTTTCAGGCCCGAATAACGACGCGTGGGGTCCTCGATTCCTCGATATGAGTGAGCCCTACGACACGAACCTGCGTGACCTCGCGGACGAGGCCGCATCGGCTGCAGGCATCAACCTTCAGCAGGGAGTGTACTGTGCGGTAACCGGTCCAAATCTCGAAACGAAGGCTGAGTATCGCTTCCTCGGACGTATTGGAGCGGATGCGGTCGGAATGAGCACGGTGCCCGAAGTCATCGTTGCGCGTCACATGGGCATGCGGTGCATGGCCGTTTCGGTGATCACTGACGAGTGCTTTCCGGACACGCTCGAGGAAGTCTCCATTGCAGATGTCCTCGCAGCGGCTGCACAGGCGGAGCCCGGGCTAAGCGAGATCTTTAGAAGTGTCGTCCGACGCCTTAAGTGAGCGCGGGGCGCGCAGACTCGCATTGCCGCATTGACAAACGGTTAAGATCCTCGTCGCAAGTCCCCGTTTTGTATTGATCCGCGGTGAGTTCCGTATCTTTCCGCGCCAGGAATTCCCACCCTCAGTGCACGTCCGCCGGACCTTTTTCACGTCGTCCGCAGGGCGCAGGTGTCATGAAGACGTTCCCCGAAGTCAAACGGTTTAATCATCCAGAGCTGGAGAAGGAGACGCTCCAGTGGTGGAACGACCAAGATATCTTTGCGAAGAGCATCACTCGGCGTGAAGGTGCTCCGGTCTTTTCTTTTTACGAGGGACCTCCCACGGCCAATGGTCGCCCCGGGATTCATCACGTGATGTCTCGGACGATCAAGGACATCTTCTGCCGCTACAAGACGATGAAAGGCTTTCGGGTTTCGCGAAAGGCGGGATGGGACACCCACGGTCTTCCGGTCGAGATAGAGGTGGAGAAGGAGCTCAATCTTGCAGGCAGGCAGGGCGTAATCGACTACGGAATCGAGCGCTTCAACAAGGCCTGCCGCGACAGTGTTTTGCGCTACACTGAGTTGTGGGATGAGCTGACGTCGCGGATGGGATACTGGGTGGATCTGCAGAATCCCTACGTCACGTTTGAGAACGAGTACATCGAATCTGTCTGGTGGCTGATCAAGCAGATTCACGAGAAGGGTCTGCTGTATAAGGGCCATAAGATCCAGTGGTACAGCCCCGGTTCGGGGACTGTGCTCTCGTCGCACGAAGTCAGTCTTGGCTACAAAGAGGTCCAGGACCCGAGCGTCTTTGTTCGTTTTCCGATAGTGGGCGATCCCGGTGCTTACTTCCTGGCCTGGACGACGACCCCATGGACACTGATTTCAAACACGGCGCTTGCCGTCGGACCGGACATCACCTATGCCCGGGTCAGCGTCAACGTGGATGGCGGGGAAAACGAGGTGCTCGTTCTTGCGAAGGATCGTCTTGAAGCCATCAACGGCGAGTACGTCATCGAGGACGAGATGTCCGGAGCTGACCTGGTAGGGCAGCGATACGAGCCACTGTTCGATTATTTCGTTGACGAGGTGGAGGTCGGCTCGGCGTGGAAAGTAGTGCCCGCCGACTATGTTTCGACGGAGGACGGTACCGGAATTGTGCATACGGCTCCTGCGTTCGGCGCAGAGGACTTCGAGACGGCTCAGCGCGAGAACCTTCCCCTCGTGAATCCGATTGCCGGTGACGGTCGATTTCTGGATGTCGCTACACTCGTGGCAGGACAATGGTTCAAAGATGCGGATAAGACGATCGTGCGCGACCTGAAGTCGCGCGGGCTGATGTACCGGCACGAGACGTTCGTGCACAACTATCCACACGACTGGCGAAAGGGTACGCCCCTCATGAG
>JABDKH010000305.1 GCA_013002345.1 Rhodothermales bacterium | reverse complement strand
CCTCGTTTACACTGACGGATGGCTTATGATTCTGCGGGACGAGCCACTCGCCGACGCCGAAACGAGTCTGCTTCCGACCGAGGATGGCAAGCCCTCTACGTGGACTCAACAGCCCAACCTGAAGTTCAACGCCATGTTTCAGCGAGGCTTGCCGAAGGGCATCCTCATAGTGGGTGACGCCGGGCCGGCCGCGGATAAATCCGTTAAGCAGGCGGCCAAGGAGCAGCTGGCACAGCTTGATGGTGTGGGCTCGCTCTCACTGAAGGCCTCCGAGTCGTCCACGCAGTATCCACCGTTCTTCGTCATATCGAGCGAACTTGCCGACAATCTGCTGGAACCGTCAGGCAATTCGATCGAGGAATTGAGGGCACAGATCGGAGAATCCGTAACACCGGTCGTGTTCGCCGTCCCGGATGTCGTCGTGAGCAGCACGCTCTCGAATGGAGGCGACGAACTTGGAACCGAGAATGTCCTGGCGCTTGTGGAGGGATCAGATCCGGTTCTCAAGAACGAGGTCGTGTTGATCTCATCCCATTACGACCATATCGGGCTCGCGTCGGGCTCCAAAGACGGCGATACGGTCAACAATGGAGCCGACGATGACGGGTCGGGTACCGTTGCCCTCCTCGAGATCGCCGAGGCATTCATGCGGGCAAAGGAGGACGGACATGGCCCGCGACGATCAATCTTGTTCGTCAACTTCACCGGGGAAGAAAAAGGACTTCTTGGATCAGCTTATTTCGCTGACGTCGAACCTACGGTCGCGCTCGAGAACATCGTGTCCGTTCTGAATATTGATATGATCGGACGAGCGGATCCGACTCACACAGGAGATTCAGATCAATACGTCTATATCATCGGATCGAACCTGATCTCGAAGGAACTGCATGAAATAAACGTCGGCGTCAATGACGTCACCGGAATCGGACTCGATCTAAATGAGCGCTTCAACTCGAAGGACGATCCCAATCGATTCTACGCGCGCTCCGATCAATGGAATTTCGGCAAGCACAACATCCCGTTCATCTTCTTCTTTACGGGCACGCACGAAGACTACCACCAACCGGGCGACGAGGCACACAAGATCCTCTATGATCGGATGGCCGACATTTCGAGGCTGATATTCGGTACGGCCTGGCAGCTGGCAAATCAGGACGAACGTCCAGAGCTGTCCGGAACAGGATTTAACTAGGCGGCCGTCGTTCGTGAGATGTCGTTACGACGTGCCCGCGCGATGACGTGTGGGCGCGCGTCTCGATGTCAGTACACGGCAGGAGCGTTCACGGCTTCGACCCGGGTTATCAGCGGCACGCTCCGCTTGATGGCCTGCTCAATGCCCGCCCTGAGCGTCATGGTGCTCATCGGACACGTGCCACAGGCGCCAAGCAACTCGAGCTCCACCACCATGTCCGGCGTGATGTTCAGCAGGCGCACAGACCCTCCATCAGCCATCAGATAGGGCCGGAGAACGTCAAGGGTTTCTTCGATCTGAGCACGAAGACCCTCGTCCGCAGACGGATCCGGTTCCACGTTGCCGTCCGAGTCGGGAGAAATTTGGCTCTTGTCTGTCATCAGGGAGTGACGATGTAGGCGCAACTTCGGCTTCGGCCGCTTGCAGGGTTGACCGGGGCCGTCTTCTACCTATAGAGGATTTCTACTTTCTGCGATGGCTCAAGATCCGCATTCCGAAGCTCCACTTGCCTCACAGCTTCGAGTGCGATCTGACTGAATGCCCTGGAAGACGCTGAATCGGGTCTTCCGATGACGATCGGCTCACCCGCATCGCAGGACTCCCGTAGCTCCTGCTCTATGGGCACTTCGCCCAGGAAGGAAACGCCCAGATCCTCAGACAGGCGACGCGCGCCACCCTCCCCGAACAGATGATACTTCCGGTCGGGAAGATCGGGCGGTGTGAAGTAGGCCATATTCTCGACGATTCCGATCACCGGCACATTGACCTGCTCAAACATCGCGACTCCCTTGCGGGCGTCCGCCAGGGCCACCTCCTGTGGCGTCGACACGATGATTGCACCCGACAGGGGTATCGTCTGCACTATGGTCAACTGAATGTCACCCGTCCCGGGAGGCAGATCCATCACCAGGTAGTCCAATTCACCCCAGGCGGTGTCACCGAGAAACTGGCGAACGGCACTCGATACCATCGGGCCCCTCCAGATGACAGCCTTCAACTCGTCGACCAGAAAACCCATCGAAAGCAGCTTGACGCCGAATCGTTCGACCGGTATGATCTTTCTATTCGCATCAACACTTGGTTTCGCGTCCCTCACGCCGAACATCGTGGGCACGGACGGTCCGTAGATATCCGTATCGACAAGACCCACGTCAAAACCCTGCCGGGCCAGCGAGACAGCGAGGTTGGCGGCCACAGTACTCTTGCCGACGCCCCCTTTTCCGGAGGCCACAGCAATCGTGTTTGTGATACCCTCTCCAAGCGAAGGCGATTCCTGATCACCCAGTACCTGAAGATCGTCGCCCAGGCCGATCATCTCATTATCGACTTCGACACGAATCGGTCCGAAATCGATACCGGCATTGCTGATGGCGGCCTCGCACAGCTTCGCGACACTGTCGGCGAACTGCGACATCGGATCCCTCAGCATCACCGTGAATGATATGCCTGATTCACTGACGCTCAGTCTTCGAATCAGGTTCAGACGAACAATATCCTTTTTGTTCGACGGGTCGATGACGGTACGTAGCGCGTCGAGTACAGCCTCGGGCGATGGGGTCATTTCGGTCTGCAATTATTATCAGATCAGTAGTGGGTGCAGTAATGCTGCGACGGGACTTTGTTCCAACGCGTCAGCTACGCAAGCCCGGCGAGCTGCCGCGCAACCTTGATGGCAAGACCGTGCCGGAGGCCCCACGGGCTGACAATACACTGATCAGCGCCCAGATAGTCGAACACGACGTCCAGCACAAGGACCCCGGCCGCAATGACGTCCGCGCGTCCGGCCAGAACGGCGGGGTTGAGCGCGAGTGTCTCGTCAAAGGTGCGGGTAAGCAGATTTCGACGCCACTCACCGACCAGACTCCTCGACAGATTCGACGGCTGTCCGTTCGGCCTGGAACCCGGAGCCGCTTCTTCCACGATCAATGCAAGCGCTCGTATCGTGCCCGCCGCACCGACCATCATCCACTCGCCATCGACCGGTTTCGACGCAGCCTCCAGCGCTGTTCTGACCGTTGACTCGGCCTCCGCAACTTGAGATGCCGTCGGAGGCAACTGCCCGAAGCACCGCTCCGTAAGTCTGACGGACCCCACATTCAGACTTGATAATGCATCCAGCGTCATCACCCCGTCGCTCCGGTGCGTATACGTCAGTTCCGTCGAGCCGCCTCCGATGTCGACCACGACAGTCCGAATGTCATTCGGAAGATCCAGACAACTCACCGCACCGATGCTCGTGAGTAGCGCTTCATCTTCACCCGAGATAATCTCGTAATCGATTCCCGTGTGCTCGCGAACGAAATTGACCAGACTTTCGGGATCCGCAGAATCTCTCGAAGCACTTGTGCCTACGGTGACGAGTCGTTCGACGCCCGCGCCCGCCGCGATTGCGCCGAAATCCGAAAGCGCAACGCGAAGGCGTTCCAGAGCGTCCGGATGAACCTCCCCCGAAGCATCTACCCCCTGCCCAAGCCTGACGTAGCGAGTCTCCGTTCGAAGCGGAACGATCCCGCCGCTCAGCGTGGCAGAGAAGAGCAACAGGTGCGCCGTGTTCGTGCCGACATCGATCGTTCCAAAAATTTGCGACACGCGGTCTACCCCTTCGTTCTGACGAATGACGCTGCCCACCATTCCGCCTCGCTCGCTTCGTCGACAAGCGACACACCAGACTCCTCACCAGCCTGAATCATCATATCTCGATCCTGTAATAGCAAACCGGACAACACAAGATAGCCCCTGTCTGCAAGCCTGTCCGTCAGATCGGGGAGCATGTTCTTCAGGGCGGTTCGATTGATGTTGGCGAGGACCAGATCAAAGCCGCGTCCATCGACCGCAGCCAGATCGCCGTGAAAGAAGTGAATCTTTTCTGAGACCGCGTTTCGCTCAAAGTTCTCAACGCAGTTGACGGCCGACCACTCATCAATGTCAAAAGCAACGACATCCTCGGCCCCGAGAATCGCTGCCGCAATAGCGAGGACGCCCGTACCCGTTCCGACATCCATGACCCGGGCGCCCGGCCGGACGAGGTCCTCCGTAAAGCCGAGAGCCAGGCGCGTGCTTTCGTGATGACCGGTCCCGAAACTCATCTTCGGATCAATCCAGATGGCCACCTTGCCTGTAACCGGTGTGTCGGACCAGGTCGGAAGAATCACAAAACGTCCGGCGATCACTGGAACCACGGAACGTTCCCATTCGCTGTTCCAGTTTCTGGACGGAATCGTGTTGAAGGTGAGCTCACAGGGTCCCGCCACTTTCTGAATGGCCTTCGACGTCGCATCGCGTAGCGCCTGAGAATCGCGACTGGCCGGGACGTAAGCCTTCAACTCATCATCTGATTCGAGGAAGGCCTCATAGTCGAGGTCGGACAGTACGGCGATAACCACATCGTGAAGTTCCGGTGCCAACGGTGCCAGAACTTCCAGCGTGTCCATAGTTGTCACGGCTCCGTCAGCGGGCAGACTGCTTCGAATCGAGGACCCGAACTACGATTCCCCACGCCGACGGATCGGTGGGGGCATCGTCTCCGAAATCTCCGAACGCATGAGAGAAGTCAGTCTTGAACCGGACGACGTATGTGCCGGGCTGGAGTTCGATCACTCCGTCAAACTTGCGGTTCCTGTCATCGCCACCTGCCGGCGCCGTATCCGTATAGTTCATTTCCCAGACCGTATTCCCGTCCGTGGTCTCGAGCCAGCCGTAGTCGTACCGACCGTTCATCGAGATCTCACCGACGGACACCACTCGCAGGCGCGTCGTCTTGTCAAGGCTGAACGCGTGCTTCACCTCCTGCTCATTGCCGAGACTGCGGGCATCAAGTAGCACGGTGCCGGTGGTAGGACCCTGCCCCGGTGAAACCGGCGGAAGAGGAGCCATCATTTTGGCTGGTCCGGTATCCTCTTTGGACTCAATAACCCGAATGCTTTCGGAGCCACCAAATGGAAACATCGCGACGCCCCATCTGTCGGGGTGATCCGGGATCCCGTTTGACCATTTCCCGAACGCATGCGAGTCGTCCGTCTGATAGTAGAGCGAATAGGTGCCGGGCACGAGCCTGACAAACGCCGTCTCCTCGCGATTGCCCTTATGACCCCCACCGGGATACGAGGCCGCCCAACTCATCTCCCAGACCTTCTCATCATTGGAGTCGTTTCGCAGCCAGCCGTAATCATAAAGGTTGCCGCTGCGCCTCAGTTCCCCCGCAGCGTGCATCACGACTCCTACCGTATCGGACACGACAAACTGCAACTGTCGATGCTCATCATTACCGACGTCGCTGATGCGCAACATCGGCGTCGCACTTTTCCACGGGTCATAGGCGGCAATCGAGGATGCGTCGGCGTCATCGTTCAGGTAGAGAGTCAAACCCCAGCCGGACGGATCGAAAGGCGGATTGGCGATCCAGTCATCGTAAGCGTGGGCGCCATCCGTCTTGAATACCGCCCGGTAAAGTCCGGGCTCCAGACTTAGATCCTGGCGGCATTGCCGATTCTCGGCCATTCCGCCGGCGGCGTCCGAGTTCGCCTCGTTAAGCTCCCACACCCGATCTCCCGAAAACGCTTCCTCAATCCAGCCATAGTCGCATTCGTTGCGTCGGCAAATCTCGCCAATGGAGTAAAGGCTCAGCGACAAATCATCGGAGACCTGGAACACCAGTTCCGATTTCGCCTGATTGCCGAGTGGACCCGTACTCCAGAATACTCGCTCTACAAGAGGCACGGAGCTCGCGTCATCTTCCGTCACGGCAACGAAGCGCGTACTCCCCTCTTGCAAACCCGACGACAGCACAAAGCTCCATTCTGTCACGTCAGCCGTCCAGTGCGTACCCAGGAGTGACTTGAACAGGTTGCCGGCTTTCCTCGACGACCGTGTGTTTCCGTACGTGGTGAAGTAAACATCGTATGCACCGGGACCAAGCGTAACGGTTGCCGTACTTCGCGCAAGCGTGGTCTTCTCGATCTGGACGTTGGTCGGCTCCATCTTCCACACAACGTTCCTGCTGGATCGATCCAGGATCCAGGGATAGGCAGCCAGCGCCGGCACGGGCCGTGACGGATCAAACTTTTCCTCGATCGAACCCGTTGCCTCCACAACAAATGGCTCTGCGCTGTCCAGGCTGAAGGACGCGTGTTCCAGTTTCGCAACGGCCTTCGAGACGCCGAGAGGCGAGGAGTCAAAGTTGGACATCACGACGAGTCCGTCTGGAGAGCCCGGGCCTATCATGACGCGCGCTACCAGTCCGATCGTCAATGCCGCCAGGACGAATAACTGGAAGCGAACTACCTTTTTGTTCCGCATAGTGAGCCTGATTTGATTCGGTAGTCCGTGTACGGCCGTAAGCGTGCAAAGTTACTCTCTTCCCGGTCCGGAATCTGAGAAGGAAGTTCCAGCCGACAATCGCAACGAGGCTTCAAAATCTGCGTAGGTCGGAGTTCGCGCAGATGCAAGACGACCGCGCGAGGGTTATGTTTAAGGTTTGCGCGGCCGTTGGATGCCTGCACCGGCATACTTGCATGGATCCACCGCCGCAGTGAGAGAAAACCCCGATAATGGAAGGTTCCGTCCGCCGCTCACATATAGGTAGCCTGCCCTTCTTTGGTGCTACCAGACCAGCACGTGACTGGCTGCTGGCAGCCGTGGCGACCGTCGCGATCGCACTCGGGGTGGGCTACCATGTTCTGACGTTGCAGAATGCTGCACCGGCGGGCATGGTCGGGAAGTTCGTGTACGAGCTCGTCGTTCTGTTCGGCTATCTGATCGTCTACTTGTTTCTCTCGGAGCGCTTTCGCGATCGACCGACATCATCCATCCGGGTGTTCTGGTCACCGCTGATTGCCGGGTTGGGCTTCCTGGTCGTTCACTACCTGGTCACGACTTTTGGGAAGCCGCCGGACATGCCCGGCCTGGCGTCAGCGTCGCTCGGTTTCGAGTATGAAACCGGCCGACCCCTGGTACCGGCGACGATTCTAAAGATGACCGTGCTCAGTCTGGGCGGCGCAGTCTTCTCGTTCATCCTGCTTCTCCGATTTCGAGACCTCGTACTCGTCAAGCGTACTCGATCCAGTCAGCGAAACTGGTATCTGATGCTCGGCCTCATGGTGTTCGCGTCCGCACTGACTTTCGGCAAATCACCGGAGTCCGAACCGACGGCATGGCAGCGCCTGGCCATCATACCCGCCGTCGGTTTCATGGTGGTCAACTCGCTTCGACTGTCGTGGATTGTCTTCCTCAGGTTCTCCGAAAAAATCATTTGCATCGGGATGGCTTTCATCCTGATCCTGCTGCTGTCCGGTATCGGCATAATGGAGGACAGTGTGGCGGCAGACGCGCTGGACATACCGTCGAGCTACACGTTCATCAAGCACTACAGCTATCCGCTTTCTCAGTTCGTCACGCTATCGATCATCTTCGGAATTCTGTACACCGCGACGGCCCTTCTCTCGCTCTTCTTTCATCTCCCTACCACTAGCGATTTCCAGCAGAGGGCGGGCGAGCTGGCCGCGATGCATTCGTTCACGCATCTCGTTGGCCAGGTGATGGAGCCGGACAAGCTCTACTCCTCAATCGTGATGTCACCATTGGAGGCCGGCGCCGCGAGTGCATCGTGGCTTGCGATTCCGGACCGTTCGTCTCCGTCGCTCGCTCCCATGGTTGTGGCTTCGGGAGGAATGACAACGGATCAGGTTCTGTCTTCGGTAGATGTCGACGCGATCTTCGATGAGGTGAAGGAGTCAGGTGCCGATGTCTTGCTGGAACAGGCACCGGCAGACCACCGGGTACGGCTCAAACCCGGAGAGGGAATCGGGAGTCTCCTGGCCGTGCCGCTCCTGGCTCGCGATGAGGTCCTTGGCGCCCTCTTCGTAACCAAGGAGGTCAGTCAGGGGTTTGAGCGGGATGACGTCAACGCGATCGGTGTTTTTGCAGCTCAGGCTGCGCTCGCGATCGACAACGCGCGTCTGTTCGAGGAGCGAATCGATCGTGAACGGCTGTCTCGCGAACTTGCGATTGCTCGCGAGGTCCAGCGCAAGCTGCTTCCGCAAATTCTGCCCGCGATGGCCGGGCTATCAATTGCCGCCAACAGCGTCCCGGCGCAGGAAGTGGGAGGAGACTATTACGACTTCCTCAAGCTGGATGACGACAGACTTGCCTTTATCGTAGCCGACGTGTCCGGCAAGGGAACGTCTGCAGCGTTCTATATGGCCGAAATGCAGGGGATCTTCCGTTCTCTGAGCCGTATCAGTACATCGCCAGTCGACTTCCTGATGAATGCGAACGTTGCCCTTTCGGCCACTCTCGAACGAAACGTGTTCGTCTCTGTGATCTACGGTGTTGTCGACGTGGCTGCTGAGACCCTGACGATGGCCCGCGCAGGCCACTGCCCTGCTGCCAGAATCGGCATTGACGGGAAGGCGCGACTTCTCAGAACAAACGGGATGGGGCTCGGATTGGATATAAGCGCCCTATTCTCGGAAACACTGTCGCAAGAGGTGATCAACCTGCAGCCTGGCGACGTGTTTGCTCTATACACGGACGGCGTCGTCGAAAGCCGCAATCCTGCCGGCGCGGAGTACGGCTACGACCGGCTGTTGTCAATTCTGTGCAACAATCGACACGAAGAGGCCGGCGATCTTCACTCCGTGTTGTTCAGAGATCTCGACTCTTTTGTTGGGAAAGCTGAATATGATGACGATACAACCCTGGTAGTTCTAAAATGGCACGGCATCGAGGTCAGTAAAATCGCCTCTTCGCCTGCATTTGCGACCACAGAGCTTCCCGAAGCATGATCCATTTTCCGTAATTTTGGCGGACCGGGCTAACCACGGCAACACAATCAATCGAATACCCATGAGCAATTTCTCTGTCGGCTTCCGCACCAACGGCTCTATACAGATTCTCGAGCTTAATGGAGAGCTGGATGCGCACACTGCGTCCGAGCTGGAGGCCGCGATTCAGAAATGCCGAGACGCAAGCAACCATAGCATTGTGGTCAATGGCAAGAATCTACAGTATATCTCGAGCGCCGGCCTTGGCGTCTTCATGGCGTACATAGAGGAATTGCGAGAACAGGGTGGCGACATAAAAATCGCCGCGCTTCAACCACGCGTGTACAACGTATTCGACCTCCTCGGCTTCCCGATGCTCTTTGACATCGTCGATTCGGAGGAAGACGCGATTTCCAAATTCCAGTCAAACGGCGGCTAGCGCACACCAGCCCCGTGTCTCGATCAATACATACGTTGACTATTCCGAGCTCGACGCGCTTTCTGGAGGACGTGCGTCGTTTTGTGGAGCAACATGCACTGGAGGCCGACTTCGCCGCCAAGGATGTCGGTGAGCTCAAAATCGCCGTAGACGAGGCATGTGCCAACGTCATCGAGCATGCCTACAAAGGGGATGACTCACACAATATTGATGTCGATGTGATCGTCCGACCAGACCGCTTCACCGTTCGGATCCGCGATGAGGGCGAGTCGTTCTCCCAGAACACTTACCAGGAACCAGACATTTTTGATTTCGCGCGGCAGGGAAAGGCCGGAGGCTTCGGCGTGCAGATCATGCGTCGCCTGATGGATCATGTAGAGTATCGCGCGAAAGGCAGGTCCAACGAGTGCAGCCTGACCAAGTACAGGTAGTCACGCGTCAGACCGCCTGCCCGTGGTAGATCGTGACAATGCCGAATGTCATTGGACGACTTCGGACTTCTGTGAATCCCGCCCTTTCGACGATTCCCGTCATTTCCTCTCCATCCGGGAACGCGGCAACGGACTCGGGCAAATAGGTATACGCCCCTTCATCTTTGGACACGACCCGTCCCACGTGCGGCAGCACGAATCTGGAATACGCCGCATACAGTTGCTTGATCGGAAACGTGCGAGGCTGGCTGAATTCCAGAATCACCACCTTTCCGCCCGGCTTGAGGACTCTCGACATTTCCGACAGACCCAGTCCCAGATTCTCAAAATTCCGCACACCGAACGCCACCGTCACGGCGTCGAATTCGTCGTCGCCGAACGGAAGGTTCTCCGCATCCGCCGGCTGAAGCGTAATGACGTTCTGCGCTCCGGCCGCGTCGATCTTCGTTCGTCCGACCGCGAGCATTTCTTCGGCGATATCCACACCGATGACCTGTTCCGGGTTGAGCGAAAGTGACTCGATCGCCAGGTCGGCCGTGCCGGTAGCTACGTCCAGGATCCGGTGCAGAGGGGACGTATGCCTCTTCAGTATACGGACGACCTCCTTTCGCCAGAGACGATCGATACCCAGGCTGAGAACGCGGTTGAGCAAATCGTAGCGCGGCGCGATGTTGTCGAACATCCGACCTACGTGCTCCTTCTTTCCTGCTACTTCGCCGATCGGCGGGGCGCTGGGCATATAATTGGTGTTTGGATCAGCTGAGAAGCTTGGCCAGTTGAAGAAGGTCGTAGTCGATATCCTTCTTCCGACTCCACACGCTACGCATGGGCGTGAATTTGATCTCCTGATCCACGATTCCCACCATGACGTCGGTGTAGCCATCGACCAGCGCGCGGACCGCCTCGACTCCAAGGCGGCTTGCCAGCACTCGATCCCGAGCGGATGGTGAACCGCCCCTCTGTGTATGCCCCAGAATGCAGACCCGGAGATCGATGTGCGAGAAAAGCGGATCGCGCCGCAATTCCTCGGCAATGATCTGCGCTCCACCCATCTCGTCACCTTCCGCGACAACTACGATAGACGAGCGCGCGTGACCCGTCATTACAGACTGGATTTTTTTCCGTATCTCACCCATGTCTGACAGCGTTTCCGGGAGTAGAACCATCTCGGCGCCGCCTCCGACAGCCGCGTTCAAGGCGATGAAGCCTGCATCCCGTCCCATGACTTCCACGAGGAAGAGTCGGTCGTGTGCATCCGCAGTATCCCGGATCTTGTCAATATTCTCGATGGCCGTGTTGAGTGCCGTGTCGTACCCGATCGTCTCGTCCGTACCGAACAGATCGTTATCGATGGTGCCGGGACAGCCAACGACACGAATGTCGTGTTCCTGGTTCAACAGCGCAGCACCTTGCAGCGTCCCATCGCCTCCGATCGCCACGAGGGCATCAATACCTGAATCCGCCAGATGCCCGGCCGCCGCCGTACGTCCCTCCGGGGTCCTGAATTCAGGCGAACGAGCACTTTTGAGAATGGTGCCCCCCTTCTGCAGGATGTTTGACACCGATTGCGAGTCCATCTCCACAAAGTCGCCGTCGATCATGCCGGCGTAACCCCGACGAATACCGTACGGCTCGATGTCATGCTCGATGAGCGCACGAACCGCCGCACGAACGCACGCGTTCATTCCGGGGGCGTCGCCACCACTCGTAAATACACCGACACGTCTTAACTCTTGCATTTGCGCACGGTCTAAAGGGGTCTGACGACGACAATGCCGATCTGGATCTCGATGTTCTCCACGTACCGTTGAAGATCGGGCGAAACCATCACGCCGCCGGACGTCGAAGCATGAAGGAAACCCACTGAATTCTCATCCCTGTAGACGAGACCGGAGTGAGACACGTCCAGACCCTTGATGCTCGTTGCAGTGGCGATAATGTCACCAGCCTCGAGACGATCGTAGACCTCGCGAATACGACCCTGCGGAACGTAGAACAGTTTCAGATTTTCGAGGGACGCCTCCATTTCGACGATGCCCGCGAAGAGGCTGTCGTCCTCTGCGAATCTCGGATAACTGCCGCGATGAGTACTCATAAAATCCAATCGCTTCTCTAGCTGGTCTCCCCCCAGCTCAGCCGTTATGTTCCGGACCGTACCTCTGCGCTCGTTATCGAGAATCCACTCAGAGAAATAGTGTAGACGGCTGCAATACCCGTCCTCGACTCCTGAGCGGTATCTCAACGATCGGAGGTTGTCGAGATAGCCACTGTATGTGTAGTCCTGCTCGCGGATGCTACGCGCGGCAGCCACGGCCGTCTCTACGAGCAGGACACAGTCAAACGTTTCGAACGACGCCACGAGAGTCTCGACAGGCGATTGATCGAGCAGGCCCGCCTCGTATGGAGCACCCACAAAACGGAGTGCAACATTCTGAACGATCTGGCCAATCGGAAGTCGATGCCATTCATCCTGCATGGCCGCACTCATCAACGAGTCGAATGCAGGGTGCGCCTGTTCGGGCACAGCCAGATCTGGACCCGGCTTGCCTCGCTCACTCCCGGCGCTCCTGTCGCAGCCGGAGAGAACAAGACCGGCCGACAGAATGCCGGCCAGCAGCATCGACGATCCCTTCATCTGATTTACCATTTATTCGGATTTGGACCCTGCCCGACGCTCCACGAGGACTGGACCGTGAGGGCATCCTGGAGGAGCCCCAGGAAGTCCACACGATCGACCTCTATCGCACCGAATAGAGCGAGGTGAGGCGTAAGGTACTGCGTATCCAGAAGCCGAAAGTTACCCCGCCGCAATCTACTCACGAGATCCACGAGAGCCACCTTGGAAGCATTGGGAACTTCGTTGTACATGGACTCCCCGAAGAAGGCGCCGCGCAGCGCAACTCCGTAGAGACCACCGACAAGCGCCCCGCCCTCCCACACCTCGATGGAGTGCGCGAAGCCCTGCTCGTGCAGGGCCGTGTACAACGTGATCATCTCGCTCGAAATCCACGTTTCGGATCGACCTGCGCATCCATGTATGACCCTGTCGAACTCCTGGTCCGTCGTCGTTGTAAAACGGCCATCGCGCAGAACGCGACGAACGGATCTCGGCAGGTGGAACCTCTCCAACGGGATGATTGCACGCGGATCCGGCGAAAGCCAGTAGATCTGGTCCTCTTCATCCGGAATATGCATCGGGAAAGCGCCGCTGATGTAGGCCCGCAACACGAGTTCCGGAGTTACGACCGGATGCATCGGTTCTTCCACGAGACTGCGCTGTTCGTATTATTGGGTCAGATCGGCGTACGGATCGGTCTGCACGATTATCCTGACAAACATAATGAACACTGGCTCGCAAAGATTCCGCACACAGCTTGGCGAAATGGTGGCCGAGTTGCTGCTTGACGATGGCAAGGCGACAGTCAACGGGGACTTACTTACGTATTCGCTGGAGCGCCTGTCTGAGCAGCACTATCACATCCTCCTGAACGGTCGAAGCTACTCCGTATTCCTGATTTCCGTCGGCGATAATGCATTCCGGGTCAGCGTCAATGGCAAGGCCACCGAGATCGTCGTCAAGAGCGAACGCGAAATGCTGCTTGAGGCATACGGTCTGGACCACGACGCTGGAGGAGCGAACAAGTCCGTTCGCGCGCCTATGCCGGGCCTCGTGTTGAGTACCCTCGTTAAGCCCGGGGATACGATCAAGCGAGGCGAGGGTCTGTTGGTTCTCGAAGCCATGAAGATGGAGAACGAGATTCGAGCTGTCGCCGACGGGGTCGTGAAGACGGTTCACGTCGAAGCCGGCGACGCGGTGGGCAAAAACACCGTCCTCATTGAACTCGAGTAAACACCCCCTGAGGTACCATGACAACTCTTGTGACTGGAGCCACCGGACTGGTTGGATCGGCAGTGGTCTCCGAACTTATCAACAGGGGAGAATCCGTCCGTATCCTGCGTCGTGAGAAATCGGCGATGGATCTTCTGGGCGAACTCGCCGACAAGGTGGATCACCGGATCGGCGATGTAACCGATCGCGTGTCCGTTGATGAGGCGATGCAGGGCGTTGACGTGCTCTATCATGTTGCGGCCCGCCTCGGTTTTGGAGGAAAGAAGGAGACCCGCGACATGATGCGAGTCAATGTCGACGGAACGCGCAACGTCGTTGATGCCGCACTGCATGCCGGTGTAAAGCGGATGGTCCACACGTCCAGCATTGCTGCACTCGGGCGGGCGGACTGGTCGGAGGGGGTGATGGACGAGAACTCAGAATGGCAGGACTCTCCGGCTAACACCGTGTACGGGGTAAGCAAGCATAAAGCCGAACTGGAAGTCTTCCGGGGAATCGCGGAAGGACTCGATGCGGTGATGGTCAATCCGTCCATGATATTCGGAGTTGGTCGACCCGGTGAAAACACACGCCAGTTGGTGGACCAGGTTCGAAGACGTCAGCTTCCGGCTGCGCCGACCGGCGGCAACGGTGTCGTCGACGTGCTCGACGTGGCGGCCGGCCATCTTCGAGCCATGGACGAGGGCGGTACCGGAGAACGCTATATCCTGTCGGGCGAGAATCTGAGCTGGCGAACGATCATCGACATGGTTGCTGAAGGCTTCGGGGTCCGGCCCCCTCGGCTGCAACTCTCACTGCCGCTGGGCATGGTGTTGGCCACCGTGATGGAAGCATCCGGCCGACTGTTCCGATTCAGGCCGCTGATTACCAGAGAGGCGGTAACTCAAGCGTCGCGAACCTTCGAATACAGCAACAAGAAGGCCGTGGATGAACTCGCCTGTACATTCAGGCCTTTTCAGGAAACGATAGAGCGAATCGTCCGCGCCATCGGGTAAACCCTAGTAGCGGAATTGTGCTGCAACAAGCCACGAGCGTCCCGGAGCCGCGAGCCTGGCGCCCTGATCCTCAATGTACACATGGCCGTGAGGGGCGTACGAGGTGTCAAACAAATTGAAGACTCCCGTTCTGAGTCCTAGCTTTTTCGACAGCGGCAGACCGAGCCAGGCGTGAAAAGCGACGTATCCGTTGCTGGTCGGCTCATTCAGCGACGTGGCTACACGATTCTGTCGGGCGGCGAATTCGCTCGACAACTCAAGAAGTATTCGCCCGCGAGCTGCGGACGCTTCCAGGTTGAGACGGCCGTTCAGCGGGAAGATCAGAGGAAGCGGCTCCTTGAGCGTTCGATTCTGACCCCACGCCAGTGCGAATGTGCCGGAGGCCGTAACGAACGGCAGCACTTCTCGCATGACGGCCACCTCCACGCCCCCGATTCTCGCATCCGTGTTGGCGAGCACGAACCCGCCGACGGTCGAGTCGATTCGGGCGGTGATATAGCCTCGCGAATCGAAAACGAACGAGCGGAGCGTGACTGACTGGCGGTCAGTCTCTCGCACGAGGCGCATACCGAGGAAGGTCAGCCGCTCTCCGCTCAGGTCCAGACGTCCAGTAATGGCAGCAGACGGCAGGCCCTCGATACCGGGCAGTGCCACAGGCGACAGCGCCATCGCCGACGGCTCGATCGATTGCACCGAAATCGTGCCGGAAACACGCCACCGGCGATTAGCCTGTACACTTAGATTGGCGGCAACGGCAGGACGTATTCGACGCACGGAACTTCCGAGCGGCTCCGCCCGCATCTCCCGTGTTCGGGTGCGAAAGATCGTCGCCCGCCCAGCAAAGCTGAGATCAACCTTACCGCGGCTGATGCGCCCTGCCACGAACGGTGACAGTTGAAGTCGTTCGGACTCCCACGGCACCTCCGAAACGAAGCCGCCCGCGCTCGAATCTGCCTGCGAGCCGATCCAATCATACGAGGTGGCACTCATCGCGACACCGGCCTGAAGCTGATCGAGCCCGGTAGCCTGAATGTCCGCCGTGGCCAGTGCCTGAAAGTGGCGCGCGTCAGCGTCCATCGAGATCCAGTCGGCCGCAACCCGGCCGGCGCTCCTATCGGACAGTGCTGCTCCGGATTGCGCCCAGCCGACAGATACGTGCGCGCGACGTATTCGCTGGCCCTCGGGAATCGACGTCCACCCCAATGAACCACCCGTGTAGTCGGCCGAGCTCAGGTCAAGGTGTCCGCCCGGGAGATCGGCGTAGCCCACGCGAACCAGCCGGGCCGATGCCGATAGTTCGGAGCGCCCCGACAGAGCAACGGTACTGCCTACAAAAGCACCCCCATGCCGGAACGCACTGTCGTAGGATGCACCTGAGCCGGACGAAAAATCCTGGCCCGACGCAAGGTTTCCTGAGGCCAGTGTTTGCGCGCGGGATCTACGACTCGCAACAGATATGCCCGACCGAAGAGCGTTGAGATTGGTCTGATATCCCAGGTCAACTACCGCACTGCCGCCGAGTGCCCACTCATTTTCCGGCGTCCGACGGTCCCTCGAAAACCCGACCGATGTCGCGGGAAACGTCGACACCGGATCAAGCACAACCGAGCCTCTCAACTGCGACGGCGCCGCCGACACCAGATCGATTCTTCCGACACCGGGAATGGTCAGTATTCCCGAGGGGAGTCGCATCGTATGATCTTCCGTCCTTCCATCCGACAGGCCCCGAACGACAGGATTCGAATACGCCGAGCTGTAGCGTCGTACACCGACGCCCGCGACACGCTGTACACCCGTGCCGTCCTGTGCGAGATATGGATCTCCTCGAGATGGGACTGCAACCATGGCCCGGAATAACTCGGCTGCCACGCTCGACGGCTCCTCGGACAATGGCGATCGGGCCGCCCTCAAAGAGACGACGAGAGGAGCCACGAGATCGGCCGGAATGTCCAGCGGCTGTTCGACAAGAGCCAACCCTGACATTACGACACGAAGCTGATATCGTCCGGCCGGAACGAAACCCAGAGAAAAGACACCGGCCTCATCCGTGACCGTTCCATACAGCGTTCCGACAAGTATCACGTTCGCTCCGCTCACCGGGTCCCCGCCTGCAGTTCGGACAACCTGTCCGACAACTTCCTGCCGAACGGGCTGCGCGAGCGCGGTGTCTCCGACTCCGAGAACGCTCAGAGCCGCTAAGACGAAATAGAGTGGGCGTCGGGACACTATGAATCCTGGGGCCAGGCCTGTGGGTACAGCGAATATAAGCGCTGTCGGACGGCGCCCTTATCAAATTTGTTCTCTGCCTGGACGGGAGTGCGCGCGACAATTCTTTGAAACTCTTCCGGGCAAACTGTGAGAAAAGGAGGCACTCGGCTAGCTTCGACTCGTCACGATAGCTCTCGAACTCTGATCGAAGCGTCGATATCAGTCCCGATCTGCAAAAGCGAAAATATGTCGCAGCGGCCCAATTTGAAGTAGAGAGTGTACCGATCACACATATCATATCGTATCACCGCCGCAGCGCCGGTCTTCGTATTCATCCTTGTCAGCAGCATCGGGTGTCAGCGTGCAGAATCTCCGGTGCAATCTGATGTTCTCTTTGCGACAACGCCGGTCTTCTCGTACATCGTGCAGGAGATTGCCGGCGACGTATTCGACGTCCAGTCCCTGTTGCCGGCCGGTCAGTCACCGCACACGTTCGAGCCGCGGCCGTCTGTGGTGAGAGCCGCATCCAATGCACGTATTCTGATTTACGGTGCTCCAAATCTCGATGAATGGATTACCCGATTCGAGGACTTGCCCCAGGTTTCTCTGATTGGCCTTCTGCCCGACTCGCTCTGGCTGCCCCGCGGCTCTGAGGCTCCGAATCCGCACTTCTGGATGGATCCACTCGCGGTTCAGGCAATAGCCCATCCGCTGTCCGGAACACTCTGCGCACTCGAACCCGATCACTGCGAAGCATTCCGAGCTAATGCCACGGCGTTCCACGCTGATCTCGACAGCCTGAACGCAACGCTTGCACGAGACCTGTCCGCTCTCCGCGGAGCCAGTTTTGTCGTCTCACACGCGTTCCTGGAGTACTTCGCAACACGATATGCGCTGGAGACGACAAGCATCGAGGCGGGATCCAGCGGCCTTGAGCCCTCTCCTCGCACGTTGTCACGGATCCTTGAGTCGGTATCTTCTACTGGAGCCCTCGCCGTCCTGACGGAGACAAGTGAGCCGTCACGCGCGGCCCGAACGGTAGCAGAGTCGGCGGGGATCGGATTGATCGGACTGGATGTAGTGGGTGGAACGGACGGGCGCATGACGTACGGCGAAGTACTTGGATACAACGCCTCCAGACTGCTGGAGGTGATCCGATGAGCGACCTCGTAGTGGAAGCACGGAGCGTCGACGTCAAGATCGGCGAGCACTTCGCACTTCGAAACGTATCGATGACCGTGTCGGCTGGAGATTTCGTCGCCGTGCTCGGACCGAACGGCTCGGGCAAGTCGACGTTCATCAAGTCGCTGCTTGGTATTCGCCCAGTGTCCGGGGGCGTGCTTCACGTGTTTGACCAGAAGCCGGGTCAGGTTGACCCGCAGATGATGGGTTATGTGCCGCAGATCAAGACCTTCGACCGGACTTTCCCTGCGTTGTCGATAGATCTCGTCATCAACGGACTCCGTGGTCGCTGGCCGGCGCGACTAAGAACCGACGACAGGAACCGCGCACTCGAGGCCCTCCGAATGGTGGGTGCCGATCACCTTGCGAGCAAGCGGATTGGATCACTCTCCGGCGGTGAACTTCAGCGCGTGTACCTTGCACGCGGCCTGGTACGCGAGCCACGGCTTCTCCTGCTGGACGAGCCCGCGACAGGTGTGGACGTGCGAGGCGAAGCCGACCTCTATGAGGTCCTGGATGGGTACCGCTCCACCCAGGGGCTCACAATTATCATGGTCACACACGATTGGGAAGCTGCGTTCCATCATGCGACGAACATCCTGCTCCTTAAGAGTGAGCAAATCGCATATGGCCCGCCGGACGTGGCCCTGTCAGAAGACAGACTGCGGGAAGCGTTCGGTCATGTTGGGCACGCCCATTCGATCTACGGGAGCGATTGACATGTCAGAGATGCTGTCACTTCCGTTCATGCAGCGTGCCCTTATCGCGGGCGTGCTGGTAGCTGCTCTCAGCAGCTACCTTGGTGTGTTCGTCGTGCAGCGGAGGCTGAGTTTCCTCGGAAGCGGCCTCGCCCACGCTGCATTCGGCGGCGTTGCCCTCGGGCTCCTCCTGCAAACAGATCCGTTGTGGGTGGCGATCCCGTTCACGATAGCTGTGGCAATCGCGATCAACTGGGTACGCGACCGAACGATACTATCGGGCGACACAGCTGTCGGGATTTTCTTCGCCGTCGCGATGGCTCTGGGAATCATATTCATCACCCTTCGCGATGATTACACGGTCGATGCCTTCTCCTACCTGTTCGGCTCGATACTCATGGTGTCCCGCACAGACCTGTGGCTTTCCGGAGGACTCGTCGTGACCTGTGTGATATCGTACCCGCTGTGGGCGCGATGGGCGTACGCCACATTTGACTCCGAGCTCGCGACGTCGGACCGGTTGAATGTTGCCAGAGACGACTACGTTCTTTCTGTTCTGCTTGCGGTAACGGTAGTCGTTACCGTCAAGGTGGTCGGCGTGCTCCTCGTCGCCGCGTTTCTGGTGCTTCCTGCTGCGTCCGCCCGGCTGCTCACACGTCGATTTGTGAACACCACACTCGTTGCCGTTGCCATCGGCATCCTGACCGCGGTCGCCGGCCTGGTGACTTCCTTCTATGCTGACGTGCCCAGCGGCGCGACGATAATCCTGACCCAGGCCGCAGTTTTTGTGGTCGGCATGGGCGTCGCTCGAGGCGTCGCGGGAAAAGCGTAGGAAACGCCTACTGCGTGCGGAGGGCCTCCGATTTTGCCCGGATCTGTTCGCTGCGGCTGCGGGCTGCGCCTTCCTGATTGACCGTCCGCTCCCACGACCCATAAACCGGATTCGGAAGGACAATCCATCTGCTTCCCCAGTATGCCGCGTTCTGGTCGACCAGAGCCGACCGACCCTCGCTCGACACTCCGTCCGCAACAACGAAGTCGTTGAGGTCATCCCCTACCAGCAGCAGAATACGGTGGTCCTTTGCCACGAAGTCTCGACGACTCGACTTGTCTCCCGTCCATGCCGCAAGTTCACCGCGCGTTAGCACCACGTCGACATCCCCAGCAACCGGAAATCCGTAAGCGATCAGATTGTTGCGTGTTGCCTCTTCAAGATCGGACGAGCGATTCGTGACATAAAAGACCCGAACCCCTGCATCCGAAGCCGACCGGACGAAGTCGAGCGCACCAGGAATCGGGAGGGCGCGTTCTTCCCGCACCCACTCGTTCCACGCATCACGGGCAAAGGTCTGATTTGCACGAACCAACCTTGCCTGAAATGGCGAGTTATCGAGAACGGTTTCATCGACGTCCAGTATGACAGCTGACTGAAACGACCCTGCACCGTGTTGGCCAGGCAGCGCCGACCACGACGTATCCTTCAAGGCTTCGCCCAGTTGCATCGTGGCGACGCGATACGCTTGCAGGGCGGAACCTGCGTACTCAGCCGACAACTGCATCCAGACCGCGGCGTTCAGAGTTTCGTGTCCGGCTGACGAATCCTGGTCGACGACCGTCGCCCTGCGAGCGGGAGCGCACGAGACGAGGAACACCAGGAGTGCCACACTCAACGCAGAGATATAATTAAGCACCGGCGAGTTCAACCCCCGGCTGCTCGCCGTGTTTGATCCCTGGGTGCCAGTCGCATTGTGGGTCTGACTTTTCATCTACTTACGAAGGAAAGGCCGCTTCATGGTGGTCGGAGTCGGACACGAAATAGAAAGTCTCACGCTTCGCGGACGGAAAATGCTGAAGCCTGAGGATATTTCGCTGATCGTCAAAAAGCTCAAAGAGAAGTCGATTGGTCACGGACAGTTTCTTTATCGTCTCGCCGGCATCGTACGTCACAAGGTACCACCACATTTCTTCATGACCGACGGTTTCCTCTCCGCTTCCTGCCAGTGATGCGGTTGCCAGCGTATCGTTGAGCATGACCGTGAACGTCCGGTTCAGGTAGGTAACAAACAGCGAATCCTGCTCGAGCTCAGGCGATAGCGAATAACCGGCAAGCTTGTGGTGCTTTGTTATTGCATCTTCAAGGTCGTGTTTGAAGAACCGGATCTCACACGCCGCTACGCCATCCTCCACCGCCATCCGTGCGTACGTGGCATGGAATTTATGCGGCGTGACACTGGCTGACGATACCGACAGCAGTGCGGTCAGCAGAGCGACGGACCGTACGCGTTTTATCACGATCCCGTTGTGTTTGTCTGCTCGCCTTCTCGAATCGCGGGCGCCGACCACACGTTATTCTCTCGATCGATATCCGCGAATGCATGCTTCGGATCAAGCTCGACGCGCACGACGTTTCGATCACTGAAAAAGCCCTTCGTGAACGTCTTCTCGTTTGCGCGCCACGCATCGGCCGGCAATTCAAAGAGCTCCTCCGAGTCGTCGTCGTAGGTCACCTGGATATGGAGAGGCATTAGCAGTCCTCCTTTGTTTTCAACCTGAAGGCGATAGTACGATTTGCCGTAATCGACGCTCCCCACAAGTGAATCCGCGGGCTGTGCGGTCACCGACATGATCGCCTGATCGTTGGCGTGAGTGGTGTAGAACCACCCCCTCCAGAACCATGCGAGGTACTCCCCGGTACCCTCCTCAATGCTGCGAAAGAAGTCCGCAGGCTGTGGATGCTTGAAAGCCCATCTCTCCGAATACTCTCGGAACGCTTCGTCGAAGATCTCCGGTCCCACGATCTGCTCCCGGAGGATGACGAGCCCCGTGGCGGGTTTAGCATACCCGTTTTCTCCAAAGTCCTTATGGATCAGGTCGGACTGCGTCATGATCGGCACCTGGTCCGGATCACGCATGTAATCGACGATTCTCTCGCCCGGCCCGCGGCGACTCGGATAACTACCATCGTCCGTTTGCGTCCAGGCGTCGCCCGCATAGAAGCGCGCGTAGTCCTGCTCGCCGTAGTACTGGAGGAATGAGTTGAGCCCCTCATCCATCCAGGTCCACTTGCGTTCGTCCGACGCCACGATCATCGGGAACCAGTTGTGACCAACCTCGTGGATCGTCACCGAAATCAGCGCTCGCTCCAGTCCATCCGTGTACGAACCG
The DNA here is from genome assembly GCA_013002345.1 of Rhodothermales bacterium. Lineage (NCBI taxonomy): Bacteria > Pseudomonadati > Rhodothermota > Rhodothermia > Rhodothermales > Rhodothermales bacterium. The sequence continues at coordinate 23,627 of JABDKH010000305.1, read as the reverse complement.
TCCGGCGAGGGCCTCGCTCCGCAAAACGCAATCATCGGGTACTCCATCCCAAACACCGGCCCATGGACGTTAGTGGCTTTGGGATAGGGGTACTTAAGAGACATCCGGCCGTAGGTCCTCATGGTCTGAAGGACCGCTCGCGTCGACACCTTGTCCCAGAGAGGCATCGCCTCACGTGGATACAGCGAGTGGATCGCTATCGGCTCCTCATCTGCATTGTACCTGAATCCGGCTGCATCCCACACATACGCTTTCGACGATACCCAGGCAAAGTCCCGAACATTCTCCGCCTTGAAGTGCCATGTCAACATGCCGGAAGTCGCTGGTCGAGATTTCGATGTCATCACTTCCTCAGGCCGGACGATAAAGACCGGCTCGTCGGACTCGTACGCGTTCTTCAATCTGCGTCGCTGCTCACTCGTCAACACGTCTTCCGGATTCTGAAGCACGCCCGTAGCGTCTACGATATGATCAAACGGTACAGTAATACTCACGTCGTAGTTGCCGAAGTTGAGATAGAACTCCCCTCGGCCCAGAAATTGGTCGGTCTGCCACCCGTTGACGTCGTCGTAAACATTGGCACGCGGGAACCACTGCGCAACCTCATACAGCCATCCATCACCCACCTCCTCTCTCGCTCCACGCGCCATCGTGGTTGGCACGGGAAACGACCAGTCGATCTCAATCGCGGTAGAGCCGCCTGACTCAACCGGTGACTTCAGTTTCACCTTCATGATTGTGCCGCGAATATGATAATCGGCGTCCACCATACGCCCGCCGGCGCCCTCAACCTGAACTCTGGAGATCGTGTAGCCGCCATCAAACGGATTGTACTTGTACGATAGAAATCTGCGAGCCATCGGACTCATCGATTCCGGCAGTGCGTCTGCGATCTTGAAGGTTCGACTGTGCTCAATTGAGCGCAGATTCTGGTCGAGCTGAATCCACAGATACGGTAGGTTGTCGGGCGAATTGTTGTGATACGTCATGCGCTCGGAACCGGACACGACGTGATCGACGGTGTCGAGCGACGTCTCGATTACATAGTCGACTCGCTGCTGCCAATAGCGGGGACCCGGCGCCCCTGCCGCGTTCCGATACTCGTTCGGGTCCGGCCACTCGTCGATCTGTCGAAACGTGGATCTATTGGTCCGGTTGTCATCATCCGGATTGAGCCAGTGCTGGCTTGACGCCGGCTGAGACAGAACCACGGCTACAAATAGTGTGGCCAGGCCTGTCACGAAGTAACGTGGTCGAGACTGGAAAATTCGCATCAAGAGTCAAAGTGTGAGTGGGGGGAGCTAAAGTAGCCGGAGGTCGATCGCTTCGGTTGCGACAAGGGACAATATTACGACGATCCAGAGTTTACGTTGCACCTGCGGAAGGTGGTCGCTGCTCGAACAGACATCGCAAAGGTCGGTTCTTCCAGACGCGCTGTTTCCACCAAACAAAGCCGAACGCCCGCCCGATGGTGAGCTATCCCAAACTCCTCCGCCCGGTCTGCTACGGGGTGCTGGTCCTGCGTCCCGTCGCAACCCGAAGGACCGCTGCAAGAAAGAACAGAACGCCAAGCGCAGCGACAATTGACGACCCGGCAGGAAAATCGAACTCGACGGAAAAGTAGATACCCAGCACACTTCCAATTACCCCGAAAGCAATCGCGAGCAAAGCAAGGCCTCGCTTTCCTCGCGTCAACAGAATTGCGGTCACGGGTGGGGCAACAATGAACGCAAAGACAGGAATGACGCCGCCGATACGAACAGCCAGGACGATCGCAAGACCAAGCGTCAGATAAAAGAGAAAGTTCCAGATATTGAAGAAACCGATGTCGTCGACGGACTCGGCGGCAAACTTGGCCGTGAGTTCAAAAAACCGGTGACGAAACAGTACATGTATTATCCCTATCGTGACGAACACGCCGGCCAACCACCACAGCTCCGACGTGGACACGGTAAAAAAGCTTCCGAAAAGAACTTCCGAAATATCGGAATCGCCGTGTGCAGACTTTGAGATCAGCAACACGGTTACGGCCGATGCGAACGCGTACACAATTCCGATGATCGCTTCCTGTTTGAGTCTCAGGTCCGAGACCTTCACAAGCGAGAGCGCGAATGCCCCGAGAAGTGTGAACACAATCGAGGTTATGGTGGGATCGAGATCTGCATACGCCGCAAATGCAACGCCCAGCATTGATATCTGACCCAGGGCCAGGTCAACAAACACGATGCCGCGGGCAACCACGTGCACCCCCAGATACGCAAGCAGAATGGCGACGATCGAACTCGCCAGCAGCGCATTGATTACGAAGTCTTCGAAAAGCAGCCCGTCCATATCCGGTACCGGTCAGGGTGAAGTCTGGCGCTTGTAGCCGGTTTGCTCGAAGGCAGCGACGAGCGCCGACACGTTGTATCGAAAGAGGTCGAGATACGTGTCTATTCCGTCTGTGGCGCCTACCGACGTGGCGAGCGTTACGACGACCGCATCGGCTTTGCGAGCCACAAGCTCGGCCGCATCCTTCTTGAAGTATGGCGACGTGATTATAATTCGAATCCCTTCGGATTGCATCAGGTGAATGACTTTGGCCAACTGGGAGGGACTCGGCGGGATGCCCGGTTTTGGCTCCAGAAAGTCCACGATGTTCATTCCAAAACGCTCCTCGAAATAGGGCCACTCGTTGTGATATGCCACGATCTTCGCGCCTGCATAGGGGGCGATCAGGGTCATCCATGACGCAAGCGACTCGTCAATGCTATCGTTGAATTGCTGAAGGTTGCCGGCGAAGTAGTCCTTGTCCGACGGGCGAAGTCGAATCAGGGATTCATAGATATTCAGGGCGATGACCTTTCCGCGTACCGGATCCAGCCAGTAGTGCGGGTTTCCGTAGATATGAATATCGCCCTGCTCCCTGCTCGCGCTCGCCGGCTGCTGGAGTAGCGGCACTCCGACAGACGCGTCAACGTAGCCTTCGCCGCCTACAAGAATCCTCCTGTTACGAGCCGAGTTGATGAGCGGTTGAACCCAACCCGACTCAAGGTCGAGCCCCACCGTAATAAACATGTCAGCCGATGCAAGGCGACGAATGTAACTGGGCTTGGGATCAACGAAATGGGGATTCTGGAAGCCGGTGGCGATTGCGAACGCATCCACCCTGTCGCCACCGATCATCTCGGCAATACTCCGGAGGTCCGGCAGCGTGGTGACTACGCGCAACCTACCCTGGGCCTGCACGAATCCCGGGGCCGCCGCGACGACTGCTACGACTGCAACGACTGCCTGCAACACACGCGTTCGAATGGTTGTCTTGTTCATCATGCCCTCAATTCTAGTATTCGTGTGCTCCATGCGAGCCGATGGCGAAGACGGCTCTCACTACGGCCTGAACGCTGCTATCCATCTCGTTCGCCTCACGTGTCTGCAGGCCGATCTCGATCTTTTGGAACTCGGTGAGCAGCCAACCTGCCGTCACTGAAAATCCCCGTTCGTTCCAGTCCGGATCGGCCGGTGTATCTGAGACATCCACGCGCATCGTTGTTAGCCACCGTCGTGCAAATCGATATTGCGCGAGTGCATAGCCGCCCCAGGTGCGAACGACTCTGGTTGGCGAATCCTGGCGGCTGAAGACACCCTCAGCCTGAAGGGTCAGCGACCGGTATACGTTGAACTGCAACGGTTTCCAGATATATGTGACATCAAGCCCTCCAAGCAGCGTGGTCCTGCCGAATTCGTTCGGACCCACCGCACCACTCAGTCCCAGTTCCACCGTAGCGTTCGGATTCAATTCCCAGAAATTCTTGAGACGACTGACGTATAACAACCGGTTCGACTCATGGCCCATGAAACTCTCGTTTTCGCCCGGACCGCGCGTCACTTCGATCGTCAAGTCCTGAAAGAACCACGGGTTTGGAACGAGCCAGCTCAGTGACAGGCCTTGATCGTTCAGACCGTCCGAGCCAAAGAAATTTCTGTATGCAAATGGCAGGTCAACGTATGGCAGCACGTGCGGATGAAGTCGGTTGATCTTCCCGAAACCGCTCCGAAATTTTCCAGCCTTCAGCTGAAGCTGAAACGGCAGCGACAGGGAAGTCAGATACGCCTCCTCGAGTTCGAATTCGAACTCGCCGTCCTCGCCGTGAATAGCGACGAACACATCGGCACGGGCATAGGGATCGACTGCCGATCGAAGAGCCGTTTCCACTTCGTGCATCTCCGCATCGACGTTGCGGGGGCCCGTAGAGGAATAGCCGGCTCGGAAATCACCGATCACGCTGATCTCGGGATTCATCAGGTTGCGCGGCGGGCGGGCTCCTGATGTGGGTGCTGGCGATATGACGGTGTTGGCCAGTTCGCGCTCGAGATCTCGTATGAGCAGCGAGTCCGTTGCCGTCGAGTCCACACCCTGGGCGAAGATCGACGTGCTTGTAACAACGAAGCTGACGAGAATCGAACCTGTCCGGCGCCTGAGATTATTCATAGCCGCGACTATGTCTGGAATGCCGTATGCGACTCGTGGCGTACGGTGGTTGGACGGATCTTGTCCCGAAGAGGACCCGGGACGAGAGATGAGAGACCGGGGTCAGGCGTGGTACGGGGGAGCGCGGCCACGCGGCCTCGTAACCGGATCGGCCGAAGCCGCCCAGGCTTTGGTGAGGGGCACATGATCCCCGGGGTCAGCCGTGCACCACGTGATAGGTACAAGGAGAATCTGACTATCTACGACCTGGCAGAGTACGCAGACGACCTCATCGTACTTCTCTGATGGAAGCGGGTAGCTCAGTACCGAGAAGTCGGCATGGACATGGCTCGTGATGGAGGCAGCGCGCGATGCCGCCGCGTAATCCAGGCTGTGCTGGACGCGATGGGCCGCGGGACCGACAATACTACCGGCCGCGACCAGAATAACCAGGAAGAGCGGGCACCGGGATTTCACGACGTTGTCTGCATTTGCTGACCCGAAAGAATGGCCGTCTCTATAGACTATGCGTTTTTGAATCGGCCCGGGGCCTGTATGTTTCAGGCCGTGGCGACGGCAAGTGGGTAGTCAGCGTCCACATTGCCGGCGGCCATCTCCCTCAATCGCCGCCGAAGCAGGCGCTTCCGGAACGAACTGATACGATCCGTGAACAGAATACCGTGGAGATGGTCGTATTCGTGAAGGATGACGCGCGCAAAGAGCCCGGATGCCTCGATCTCTTTCTGCTCGAGATTCCGATCGACGTACCGTACGCGAATAGACACGGTACGGGCTACCATTTCGCGAATGTCCGGTATGCTCAGGCACCCTTCTTCGAACTCGTCGGTCTCCGGTGACTCGTAGAGGATCTCCGGATTAATCAGCGCCATCGGTTGGTCGGGCACGATGATTCCCTCCGCCGCCAGCTCGTCTGCGAGGGGCGAGACGTCGACCACGAACACCATCTCGCTTCTCCCGACCTGCGGTGCGGCGAGGCCGATGCCGTCGGCGCCATGCATGGTCTGAATCATGTCGTCTATGAGTTTCTGGAGCTCAGCGGTATCTGTCACAACGACGTCGGTCTTCCGTCGCAAGATCGGGGCTCCATAAACGTAGACAGGCAGTATCATCTCTAACGGTAGTCGGGTATGTGTGAGATTCAGGCCGGATGGGCCGCGGGATCATCGAGGTACTCCTGCAGGATGAGGGCTGCGGCTGCCGAATCAACTCGCCCTTTGTTACGTCTCCATTTTCGATTCGGTCCGGCTTCACGGATCTTCTCGGCAGCAACGGCCGACGTGTACCGTTCATCCCACTTCACGATCATGGAATTAGGAAGCGCCTTTGAAATCCGCTTGATGTAGCCCGCTACGAGCTCCGTCGCAAGCCCTTCCTCGCCGTCCGGCATCAGAGGCCATCCGATGACCACCAGGTCCAGACCATCCGCCTCGTCGATCTCCCTGAGCCGCTCCAGCGCTTCGGCTTGAGAGTAGGTGCCGAGCGGCTGCGCAAACATGCGAAGTGGATCAGCCACGGCAATACCAACGCGCTTTTTGCCATAATCGACCCCGACCCAGCGCCGGGGCAACCCTATGTCTGCAGAAGTGGCCATCACCACGTCAGAACGGCGGACAATGGATACGCGTTCCTAACAGAAAGACTCACGGACCCACGTAGAGAGGCCGCAGAGTTACGAATCAACGTTCCGACTCGGCACATGCTGGCCGTTCTGGGAAAAATCCGCGCTACCCTCGGGGACGGAATAGTTCAGCTCCGCCAGGGGCTTCTGTAGAATTTCCTTGAGCTTCTTGCTCGGCTTGAAATGTGTCTTGCGCCGGCTCGGAATAAACACGGTCTCGTTGGTCTTCGGATTTCGCGCCTTTGGCTTGGCCTTCGTCTTCTTGACTTCGAAGACCCCGAAGTCCCGGAGTTCGATTCGAACCTCCGGATCTGCTTCTTCCATCATCTGGCCAAGTGCCTTTACGACGGCACCGACCCACGGCTCACTCTTGTAGATCGGTTCGCCCATGAGCATCGAAACACGACGGGCAAGGTCTTTCTTCGTCAGGGTCGTGGGCTTGGATGCCATGAGTTCATTCCTCAACCATTGTGATGTGTGCTCTCGACGAAATGCCCTGGGAGCTTCGATAGTGTTTCCAGAAGGGACCCTTAAGGTAAAAACACCGGATCTTTATCCAAACGAGATTCCAGGGCCCGATGCGTGATCTTCGCCAGTGGACGCAGACTACGCCGCATCTTCACCTTCTTCGAACCGATAAACACCATGGATTCCATCGATTCGTTTAATCCGCTTGATCAATCTGGAGAGATGGGCCAGATCGCTCACATACATTACGATCGTACCCTCGAACACGCCATCCTCAGAGTCGACCGTGATCGACCGGATGTTGGTACTGAGGTTTTTGGAAATGACGGTCGTGATGTCACTGACGATGCCGACGCGATCCTCACCGACTATTCGCAGAGCTGTGATGAAATGAACGTCTTTCTGCCGGCTCCATTCTACGGGAACGACGCGCTCCGGGTGGTTGATGAGCAGGTCCGGAGAGTTCTTGCAGTTCACCCGGTGGATGCGGATACTACCAGCCCGGCTGAGATATCCGAAGACTTCGTCACCGGGGATGGGATTGCAGCACGAGGCGTATTTCGTAACGATATCCGTGTGCAATTCTCCGTCGATCATCAGTGCGGGTCTCGTCGCCGCCTTCGCTGAATCAAGGAAACTCTCATACTGAAGTCGCAGCGACTCCGTGTCCCGCTGAGGCTCGGAAACTCCCGGGACGGCCGACTCCCCCTTTTTGATTAGCGTGATCAGGTCACCGACGTCGAACAGACCGGACCCGAGCTCGAAGAACATCTGCTGCGGATTCGGAAACTTGAGACGCGCCGTGAACTGCTGCAGGTCACTTTCGCTGATTTCAATGTTGGCACGACGCGCCTTTTTGCTCCAGATTTCCCGGCCTACCTCCGTCGCCTTGCGCCGCTTTTCGTTGATCCAGTGCCGGATGCGACTTCGCGCCTTGTGCGTCACGACGAACTTCATCCAGTCCGGATTGGGCGTCTGTTTCTTGGACGTGATGATCTCTACCTGGTCGCCGCTCTTGAGTCGATGTGACAGCGGCACCATCTTGCCGTTGACCTTCGCGCCGATGCAATGGAACCCAACTTCAGTATGTACCTGGAAGGCGAAGTCGACCGGTGTCGCGTTCGTCGGTACGGTCTTCAGCTCTCCCTTGGGCGTGAAGACGTAGATCTCCTGATCGTAGAGATTCAGTCGGAACTCCTCCACGAATTCTGTCGCTTGATCGGATCGCGGATTTTCCAGCAGTTCGCGCACCCACGAAAGAAATCGCTCCATCTGACTGTCCGAGCGAGTGACTTCTTCCTTGTACTTCCAGTGTGCAGCGAGTCCGCGCTCGGCGATATCGTGCATCTCCTGCGTACGAATTTGCACCTCAACACGCTTCCCACCGGGGCCCAGCAGCGTAGTGTGCAGGCTCTGATAGCCATTTGACTTCGGCGTCGAGATGAAGTCCCGAAATCGCTCCGGAAGAGGTTTGTACAGGTCGGTCACAATCGAATAGACACGCCAGCAGTCCTCTTTGCCTTCCCGTCCACCTGTCTGAAGAACGATCCGAATGGCGAACAAGTCGTAGATCTCATCCAGCGGCTTGTTCTGCCTGTTCATCTTGCGATAGATCGAACAGATGTTCTTGGGCCGTCCGTAGATTTCAAACTCAAATCCGTTCTCTGCAAGGCGTTCCTTGAGCGGCGCGATAAACGAATTGACGTAGCGCTCTCGCTCGTCGCTCGAGTCTTCAAGCCGCCCGACAATCGCTGCATACTCCTCCGGATGTATGGTCTGCAGAGCCAGATCTTCGAGCTGATTCTTGATGGCGAACAGACCGAAGCGGTGTGCGAGCGGGGCGTAGAGCTCGAGTGTTTCTGTCGCTGTCTTGATCTGTTTGTGGCGAGTGACGGCACCGATGGTCTGCATATTATGCAAGCGATCCGCAAACTTGACGAGGATCACACGGATATCCGTGGCCATCGAGAGCATCAGTTTGCGAACGTTTTCTGCCTGGCCGAGGGCACGACTCGAGAACACACCGCTCATCTTCGTGAGGCCGTCGATGATGTTCGCTATAGTGGGCCCGAACTCGTCACGGACGAACTCGAGAGAGATTTCCGTGTCTTCGACCACGTCATGAAGCAGGGCCGCGACGACACTTACGTCATCGATCGCCATTTCCCGGGCCATGATGTGGGCCACCTCGAGCGGATGGGCGATGTACATCTCACCCGAGTGGCGGCGATCGTTTCGATGAGCCCAGTAGCTAATGCGGAACGCCCTGCGGAGTCGCTCTTCGTCGACTGACGGGAGTGTCTTCTGGCAGACCTCGATTAACTGATTGAGTCGCTCGCGAAAATGCGGCTCGACGTTCAGTTCCTCTCCCTGCAGTATAGTGGCGGATCGAAGCATAGACGGTCGAACGAGTTGGGGTCTCTGTTAGAATCGCCTCGCAGGTGACTGTTCCTCAGGTGGACAGTCAGCGGTTCAGAGCCTGATAATCAAAAAAGGGCGCCCCGCACAATACGGGACGCCCTGATCTTCCAGGTCAAGTGACCCGAACTACTTTTTGGATTCGTCGTCGCCCTCTTCAGCCGACTCATCGGAATCGCTCTCGGGCGATGCATCCTCCTCGGCGGCAGCCTCAACATCGTCAACCGTGTCGGTTGTCGATGCTTCAGCCTCGTCAGTCTCGTCAGCCGTAGCGACATCTGTTTGAGCTTCCACGTCCCCCGATCCCGTGGCGTCGGATGCATCGACTGCTTCGGCAGCTACTGTGTCTGCTGAATCCACCGCATCGTCGACGGCCTCGGGCGCTGTCGCTGCAACGGCGGCTGTTGCCGCTCCCGAACGTCGACCCCGGCCCCGCCTCGTCGCCTTCTTGGTGCCGCGTGAGCCTTCCGGCCGGACGTCGTTGTAGTCAACCAGTTCGATGACGGCCATGGAGGCTGCATCGCCGTGTCGTTGGCCCAGTTTTACAATACGCGTGTAGCCGCCTTTGCGATCACCAACCTTTTCGGCGATCTCATCGAACAATTCTGTTACCGCCCGCTTGTCTTGTAGGTGTCTGAAGACCTGCCGCCGGTTATGGCTGTTGTCATCGCGCGCGCGTGTGATCAGGGGTTCAACGTAGACTCTCAGAGCCTTCGCCTTGGCCTGCGTAGTCACGATACGCTTGTGCTCTATCAGCGCGGTGGACAGGGCCTTGAGGGTGGCACGTCTGTGCGAGCTACCGCGGCCAATCCGATGTCTTTTGGTCTGATGTCTCATGATATTTCAATCCTGGCTGTCCGGTTCGACTCGAGCCGTCTGCCGCGAAGAGGCTCTCCTAAACCTCTTCCAGATATTTTTCAACTTCCATTCCGAAGGCCAGGCCGCGCTCTTCCAGCACCTGCACCAACTCCTGCAGCGACTTGCGACCGAAGTTTCGGAACTTGAGCATCTCGGACTCCTCTCTGCGGACGAGGTCACCAATTGACTTGATGTTGGCCGCCTTCAAGCAGTTATGAGCTCGAACCGACAGGTCGAGTTCGTCCACAGACTGGCCGAGAAGCTCGCGAAGGCGTTGGACCTCTGCGTCGACTTCCTTCTCCTCTTCCGTAGGCTGAGGCTCGCTGTCCATCTTGATGAACAGGTTGATGTGATCACGAAGGATCGACGCCGCGGAGGCCAGTGCGTCTTCCGGCGTAATTGACCCGTCAGTCTCGGCTTCAAGCGACAGTCGTTCGTAGTCGATGCGCTCTCCTACGCGCGTCTGAAGGACCGAATATTTTACATTCGTGATGGGTGTAAAGATGGCATCAATCGCTATCACACCGATCGGATCGTCGGCCTGTTTGTTCTCCGTTGACGGGACGTAGCCGCGTCCGCGCTCGATGCGAAGCTCTACCGAGATCTTCGCCTTCTTGTCGAGAGTAGCGATGTGATGTTCGGGATTCAGGATCTCGAACTCACTGGTTGCTGCTCCGATATCTGCTGCGGTCCACGCGCCGGGGCCGTTCAGCGTCAGGTGAATCTGACCGTCATTCGCCTCGTTCGCCTTGAACCGAACACCTTTGAGGTTAAGAATGATGTCAGCCACGTCTTCCGAGACGTTGTCGATCGTGGAGAACTCGTGCTGCACACCATCGATCTTGATCCCTGTTATCGCTACGCCGTCGAGAGACGACAGCAGGACGCGTCTCAGCGCGTTGCCGATCGTAACTCCATAGCCCCTTTCGAGGGGTTGAATCACGAAGCGACCAAACTGATCAGAAAGCTCTTCGACCTCGACGCCGTCTGGCATCTGTATTGCATAACTACTCATATCGATCGTCCAATGCCGGTTAGGAGTGTGGAGACGTTCAACGCCGGGGCGCCGACGTCACACTACTTGGAGTACAACTCAACGATGAGCTGTTCGCGGATATTCTCCGGGATATCTTCCCGGTTCGGGTAATCCAGAAACTTGCCCTGCATTTGCTTCCGATCCATTTCCAGCCACGGAAACTGGCGCCGGCTACGGCGCAGCGATTCGCGGATGGGATCGACGCTTCGGCTTCGGGGCCGCACCGAGACTACATCGCCGGGACGAACCTGGAATGACGGGACGTTGACTACGTCTCCGTTCACCATGATGTGGCGGTGCGTTACGAACTGGCGCGCCTGCCGGCGGGTCACGCCTATTCCAAGTCGAAAGACGGTGTTGTCAAGTCGCGACTCAAGGAATCTCAAGAGATTCTCGCCTGTGACGCCCTTCTTTCTCGCGGCTTTTTCAAACAGGTTTCTGAACTGACGTTCGAGCAAACCATAGGTCTGCTTCGCCTTCTGTTTTTCCTTCAGCTGTACGGCGTACTCGCTCTCCTTGGATCGGCGCGAGCGGCCATGCTGCCCGGGCGCGTATGGTTTACGCTCCAGCGACTTGCTCGGGCCGAAAATCGGCTCACGAAACCGTCGGGCTATTTTCTGCTTTGGGCCTCTGTATCGGGCCATTATTCTTTCACCTCGTTTGTCAGAGTGTCTTGATGGACAAACGTATGGTTGTCACCAGGACAACCATAGCCGGTAGTTACACCGAGCAGCGCGCGCTTGCGAGTTAACGCTTACACGCGACGTCGCTTCGGAGGCCGGCAGCCGTTATGTGGTATGGGCGTAACGTCACGAATGGTCGCAATCTCGAGACCATTCGATGACAGTGCACGGATGGCCGACTCACGCCCGGAGCCGGGTCCCTTGACAAACACATCTACCCTGCGAAGTCCGAGGTCGTACGCCTCTTTCGCGGCAGCCGAAGCGGCCACCTGCGCAGCGTAAGGTGTGTTCTTCCTGCTTCCCTTGAAGCCCATTTTCCCCGAGCTTGCCCAGGAAATCGTATTGCCGTATTGATCGGTCAGCGTCACCATCACGTTGTTAAACGTGGCTTTGACGTGCGCCTGGCCATTAGACTCAACTATGACCTTCTTCTTCTTGGCGCCTCGGCCGGGTCCTTTCTGTCTTGTCGCCATATCGGGCTAATATTCCGTAGTCGAATTACTTACGTGGAGCCTGCTTTTTGCCGGCCACAGTGCGCTTGCGCCCCTTGCGGGTGCGAGCATTTGTTTGCGTACGCTGGCCTCTGACCGGCAAACCGCGCCGATGCCGAACGCCACGATAGCAGCCAATATCCATCAGTCGCTTGATGTTCATCTGAACATCCGTGCGAAGTTGCCCTTCAACAAGAAACTCGTCCTCAATCAGACGCCGAATCTTCTTCGTCTGATCTTCGGTCCATGACTCGGGATGGGCATTCGGATCCATATCCGCGCGCTCAAGGATTTCCTTCGCCCGTGAGTTGCCGATGCCGAAAATCGATGTCAGCGCTACCGTTCCCCTTTTCTGCGTTGGGAGATCTACTCCCGCAATTCGTGCCATCTCGTTCTAGGTTTTCGTCCGGATAACCGTCTAGCCCTGACGCTGCTTGTGCTTCGGGCTCTTCTTGTTGATGATATACACGCGGCCCTTGCGACGGATGATCTTGTCGTCGGCACTGCGCTTCTTAACACTGGCTCTGACTTTCATAGCACCTGATGCTGACCGGCAATCGCCGGTATCGAAAAATCGAATAGCTTATGTACTACACGGGCAGACCCGAAAGGTTCTGCCGCCGCACTACTTGTACCGATATACAATTCGGCCTTTCGTCAAATCATAGGGTGATAGTTCGACTTTTACCCTGTCCCCCGGCAGAATTTTGATGAAATACATCCTCATCTTGCCGGACAGTAGACCCAGGATTTCGTGACCGTTCTCCAGGCGAACCCGGAATTGCGCGTTCGGAAGCGCATCAATCACCTCTCCGTCTTGCTCAATCGGCTTTTGCTTAGCCATGCTGTAACTCTTGTTGTAGACTGTAGGGAGGCGTAAGTACCTCCTCGATATAGCGAAACGTGGTCAGCACTTCGGGCTTTCCCCTTCGGACGACCACCATATGTTCGTAATGCGCCGACGGTTTGCCATCGGCTGTTCTGACCGTCCACCCGTCGTCCCCGGTCGCCACGTCCGCGCCCCCCACGTTGATCATCGGTTCGATGCAGAGCACCAGACCTTCCTTCAACTTTCGGCCTGATCCACGGCGGCCGACGTTAGGGACCTGAGGATCTTCGTGCAACTCACGACCGATTCCATGACCCACAAGATCGCGCACAACGCCGTAGCCTCGACGCTCACAATAGTCCTGGACCGCGTGCGAGATGTCGCCCACACGATTCCCCGCCACGGACTGTGCCAGCCCCGCTTCGAGAGCGTGATAGGTCGTCTTACACAGCTCACGGGCTGTGCTGTCGATCTGTCCCACGGCGAACGTAAACGCGCTGTCTCCATAATAGCCGTCAAGAAGTACTCCGCAATCGATGGAAACCACGTCTCCCTCCTCAAGGCGACGCGTACCGGGAATTCCATGCACTACTGCATCGTTAACTGAAATGCATAGCGTACTCGGGAAGACCTGCTTTCCCACGCGGTAGCCTTTGAACGCCGGCACTGCTCCGTGACGAGCGATAAACTCTTCGGCAATCCGATCCAACTCAGCGGTCGTCACGCCCGGCGCGATATGAGCCGCGACTTGCCCGAGAGCACGACCAACTAGGTCGGCACTCGCCCGCATCCTTTCAATCTCCGACTCGCTCTTGATCTGAATCATGATGTGATGACCATCCCCGACGAATCTATGAGCGACGGCTGCGCACGCGGCCGCTCTTCATGAATCCGTCGTAGTGTCTCATGAGCAGATGACTCTCCACCTGCTGGAGCGTGTCAAGCGCAACACCAACCATAATCAGAAGGCTCGTACCTCCGAAGAAAAGTGCGAATCCAGTCGTCACACCTGCGCGCATTGCAAAGGCCGGGAAGATGGCTACGAATCCGAGGAACAGCGCACCCGGAAGCGTAATCCGCGTCAGGATATTGTCGATAAACTCGCTTGTTTGCTTGCCCGGTCGGATGCCGGGGACGAAGCCGCCCTGCCGCTTCATGGTGTCCGCCATCTCCTTCGGGTTAACAGCAATCGCGGTGTAGAAGTACGTAAAGAAGACGCAGATCACGAAGAAGATGGACGAATACCCCCATCCGGAGATATCATTGAACCAGGCACCGAACTGCTGCATGAACGCACTTTCGGGAAAGAACGTGGCGATGGTAGCCGGCACGAACATGATCGACTGGGCGAAGATGATCGGCATCACCCCGGCTGCATTCACTCGAAGCGGTAGATACTGCGTGGTACCTCCGTAAACCTTCCGACCCACCACGCGCTTTGCGTACTGCACCGGGATGCGACGCATTCCCTGCGTGATCAGCACGACCCCCGCCGTGACGACCGCGAATATCGCGACCTCAAGAAGGAAGATGAAGAGGTTGTCCTTGAGCTGGAACTCGTTGACCAGGGCACTCGGGAAATGAGATACGATGGAGATCATGATAATCAGCGAGATCCCGTTTCCGACTCCGTTTTCGGTGATGCGCTCGCCTAACCACATGACAAACATCGTACCCGCGGTCAAAACAATCACCGTCGAGATCATAAAGAAGGTAGGAGCGATAGCAATCGCCTGCCCCGTAATCCCGTACTGCAGGTTGATTGCAAAACCGACCGACTGAACGGCTGTGATACCCACGGTACCGTAGCGCGTGAGCTGCGTGATCTTCCGCCGGCCGTCTTCACCCTCTCGCTGCAGCTTCTGGAAATACGGCACAACCGCACCCATCAGCTGGATGATGATCGAGGCCGTGATATAGGGCATGATACCGAGCGCGAAGATCCCGGCTGCGCTGAAGGCTCCGCCAACGAACAGGTCAATAAACCCGAAAATATCATTCGGGTCGCGGGTCTGGTTGATCGCTGCCAACTCCGATGCATTAACGCCAGGGAGCGTGACATACGCGCCGAGTCGATAGACCAGCAGGATGCCCAGCGTATATGTAATACGACTGCGAAGATCTTCGATCTTCCAGATGTTGCGAAGGCTTTCGGTAAATCTCGCCATGTGCTCCTAACGTCCGCTATGATGCAACCGACAGCTCAACTACTATCGCCGATCCGCCGGCGTCCTCAATCTTCTTTCGACCCGACGCACTGAATCCGTGGGAGGAAACCACGAGCTTGGTTTTGAGCTCGCCGCCTCCAAGGATCTTGATCAGATCTTTCTTGCCGACAACACCGAGACTGGCAAGCACCGCGGGGGTTACTTCTGCGCCTGGCGCCAACCGACCATCCGTCACCAGTTGTTCAAGGCGGGACACATTGACGGCGCTGTATTCCTTACGATTGCGGTTCGTGAACCCGAACTTCGGAACCCTGCGCTGGAGTGGCATCTGCCCCCCTTCGAACCACGCCCGCGACTTGGCGCCCGCGCGGCTCTTCTGGCCTTTGTTTCCTTTCGTCGAGCTGTGACCGCCGTAGCCCGATCCGACGCCGCGCGCGATTCTCTTCCGGTTCTTCGTCGCGCCCTTGGCGTGCTTGAGATTACTGAGATCCATCGTGTATCCTTGCTAATGCGCCCGCCTCTAGAGGCGAACTCGCGTGGTCTGTTTGCGGTAAGACTTTGAGCTAGTCCTCTTTGTCCCCGGAGGTCTTCTTTGATGCAGCCTTCTTCGCGGCCGGTTTCTTAGCTGAGGTCTTCTTTGCCGCAGTCTTCTTTGCCGCAGTCTTCTTCGTCGCAGCCTTTTTCGTGGCCGTTTTCTTTCTGGCAGTCTTCTTGGCTGCAGGCTTCTTGGCTGCAGGCTTCTTCGCAGCCGTCTTTTTCGTAGCTGCCTTCCTGGTTGCCGTTTTCTTCGCGGGTACCTTCTCCGCTGCTGGCTTCTCACCGGCGCTGTCCGTACCTGCCTTCTCAGGGGAGCTCGAAACTACAGCCGCCTTTTCAGATGCAGCCGCGCCCGCGACCTTCTTCCTGGCCGGCGTCGGCGTGTCTGAATCCATCTCAAGCTTGACGAGGTGTGAAACGCGCCTGACCATTCCGCGAATCTGCGGCGTGTCGTTATGCAAAACGGTCTGATGCATACGACGAAGGCCCAACGCCTCGAGCGTGCGCTTCTGACGTCCCGTCTGGCGGATCGCGCTACGTACCTGAGTAATTTTCAGCTTAATAGCCATCTATCTATTCTGTTAAACCTGATCGGGGTTCCCCCAACTCAACCTTCGAATACCTTCCGCAGCGGTATTCCGCGACGTTTAGCGACCTCGAGCGGATCTTCCAGCTGCTTCAGTGCATCGATCGTAGCCTTGACCTGGTTATGCGGGTTGCTCGAACCAAGCGACTTCGACAGGATGTCCGTGTAACCCGCGCACTCGAGCACGGCCCGAACACCGCCGCCGGCGATTACGCCGGTACCGGGCGCAGCCGGCTTGAGGAGAACACGACCCGAGTCCTTGCGACCAACGACCGGGTGCGGGATGGTGCCTTTTGTCCTGGGAACCGGAAACATCTTCTTCTTCGCGTCTTCGGTTCCTTTGGAGATAGCGTCCGCGACTTCGTTAGCCTTGCCGAGTCCGGCTGCAACGGAGCCCTTACCATCGCCGACCACAACAACGGCGTTGAACGAGAAACGTCGACCGCCCTTAACGACCTTCGCCACTCGTTTCACAGAAACGAGTCGCTCGATGTGATCGGACGGCTCCTTGCGTTCCCGCGTTTGTCTACCTCTTCCCTTCGCCATGCTTGTTGCTCTTCTTTGGCTTTGTTATGCCGTGCTAAAACTTAAGACCGCCTTCCCGTGCACCGTCGGCAAGTGCACGCACGCGACCATGATACTTGTACCCGTTGCGATCGAACACAGCCGCCGACAGTCCAGCCTCTGAGGCTCGCTGCACGAGCAGCTTCCCAACGGCCGCCGCCCGCTCGACCGGGCTCTTTCCCTCGACTTCATCATCATGGGTGCTTGCCGCAGCAAGTGTCCGTCCGTTGATGTCGTCGATCAATTGTGCATAGATATGGCGACTCGACCTGAACACGGAGAGTCTTGGACGCTCTGCCGTGCCCGAAATCCGCCGACGGATTCCTTTCTTGACACGCGCCCTTCGTTCAGCCTTGCGATTCTTTACTGCCATGATTCCTATCAGACGCCACAAACGGCGTCGGTTATTCACTGACTATCTGGCTGCCGTCTTGCCAGCCTTCCTTCGGACATACTCGCCCACGTATCTCACGCCTTTGCCCTTGTAGGGCTCCGGTGGACGCAATGAACGAATCTTGGCGGCCACCTGGCCAACCATCTGCTTGTCGATACCTTCCACGACGATGATCGAATTCTTCCCGCGCTTCGCGTCGACATCTATCGAGACTCCTTCGGGAGGCACGAAGAAGATCGGATGCGAGTAGCCGAGAGCCAGTTCCAGGACCTCGCCCGATACCGTGGCACGATACCCAACACCGATCACTTCCAGCTCGCGGCGATACCCTACCGTTACACCGACAACCATGTTGTCGATGAGCGAACGGTAAAGTCCGTGCATTGACTTGTGCCGCTTCTGCTCCGTAGGCCTGCTGACAAGTAATTCGTCATTCTCCATCGACAACCGGATATCCGGATCAACTTGCAATGACAGCTCACCGCGAGGTCCCTTTACGGTCACGAAATTATTCGCACCGATATCCACCGTGACCTTATCCGCAATTGCGATCGGAAGATTCCCAACACGTGACATCGTCTAATACCCTTCTCTAACTGTAGCGCTTCCTGAAGTCCGCCGTCTAATACACAAAGGCGAGGACCTCGCCGCCAACGTTGACTCGTCGAGCCTCCTTGTCCGTCATAACACCGCTCGACGTCGACACGATCGCGATGCCCAGTCCGTTTCGAACGCGGGGCAACTCTCTCGCATTGACGTACTTGCGCAGGCCGGGGCTAGACACGCGGCGCAGACTCTTGATAGCAGGTTCTCCACCGCGACCATATTTCAGGTAGATGCGGATCAGTCCCTGCTTGCCGTCGTCGACGTTTACGAAGCGGCGCACGTATCCTTTATCAACCAGTATCTCGGTGATTGCCCGCTTCAATTTCGACGCCGGCACATCGAGGTGCATGTGTCCAGCCGCAAGCGCATTTCTAACCCGCGTCAGGTAGTCTGCCACTGGATCTGTCGTCGTACTCATTTGCTCTCAGTTCAAGTATCAATACTGTCGCAACGCATCATGGCGCCGCGTTTGCCTTACCAACTCGATTTCCGGACTCCGGGAATCTTCCCTTCAAGGGCCATCTCTCGAAAGACGATCCTCGATACGCCGAATTTCCGGATATAACCACGCGACCGTCCGGTGAACGAACACCGATTACGAAGCCGCACCGCGCTCGAGTCACGCGGTAGTTTCTGAAGAAGCACCCACTCGCCGGCATCTTTCAGTGCCCTTCGTCGGGCAGCGTATTTCGTTACCAGGCGGCGACGTTTGGCTTCTCGTGCTATTGAACTCTTCTTTGCCATATAAAGTGGTTGTTTTGGGGACCTAGGCGGTCTCGACTACCTCTTCGCTGCGCCGAACAAACGGCATCCCGAGCGCCTTGAGAAGTGCATGTCCCTCCTCATCGGTCTCAGCCGTTGTGACGAACGTCACATCGAATCCACTGATGCGATCGATCTTGTCGATGTTGATTTCCGGAAAAATGATCTGCTCCTTGATCCCGAGCGTGTAGTTGCCGCGCCCATCGAAGCTCTTGTCGGGAACTCCCCGAAAGTCGCGCACTCGGGGAAGAGCCAGTGCGATCAGCCGATCGACGAATTCCCACATCACATCGCCTCGTAGCGTTGCGTGCGCACCGATTGGCATGCCCTGCCGCAGTTTGAAGTTCGAGACGCTTTTGCGTGCCCTCGTCACTGCCGGATGCTGGCCGGTTACCTGCCGGATCTCCGACACGGCGTCATCGAGGGCCTTCTTGTTGGCCACCGCCAACCCGACACCCTTGTTGACGATTACTTTGACGAGACGCGGGACCTGCATGACGTTCGAGTATCCGAACTGCTTTGTCAGCGCCGGGACGACCTCGTCGTGGTAGAAGGTCTTGAGGTTGGGCTTGTAGTTATCTATCTCCATCGGTCAACACATACTGGCTTTCAGAATCGCCTTCTAGTGATCGAGTTCTTCACCGGTCGTTTTGGCATACCGAATCCACCGGGTGCCACCGGTATCCGGATCCGCTATCTGCTTCCGACCAATTCGCGTCGGCACACCCGCTGAGTCGAGGGGCATTACGTTCGAGAGGTTAATCGGCATCTCGCGCTCCACGCGTCCGCCCTGCGGGTAGGTCGCGTTGGGTTTCATGTGCTTTACGCGCATGTTGACACCCTCCACGATTACTCGCTCCTTCTGACGGAAAACACGCAGCACTTTGCCTTCCTTCCCCTTCTCGTTACCCGCAATGACTCGCACGGAGTCGCCTTTGCGCACGTGAAGTTTCTTCTGCTGGTTCATCGTTCTCGGCATAATCTCTTCCTTCCTGGTCACCCGCTGGCAACCGGCAATAGTCGCTAAAGGACCTCTGGTGCAAGCGACACAATTCGCATGTACTGTCGCTCACGGAGTTCACGTGCGACGGGTCCAAAGATTCGAGTTCCGCGTGGCTCGCCCTGTGGGTTCAACAGAACGGCCGCATTCTCATCGAAACGGATATAGGATCCATCGCTTCTGCGAAACTCTTTTCTCGTGCGGACGACAACGGCGCGCGACACTTCTCCCTTCTTCACACCGCCTCCCGGAATCGCGCTCTTGACCGACACCACAATCGTGTCGCCAATGCGCGCATACCGTCGGCCGCTTCCGCCCAACACACGGATACAGAGGACTTCCTTCGCCCCGCTGTTGTCCGCCACTTTGAGCCTTGTCTCCTGCTGTATCATGACTCGAAACTTGTCTGGTAGACCGGCATTCGTACGGCCGGTTTGTTACTTGGCTCGCTCGACGACTTCAACGAGGCGCCAGCGCTTGTTACGGCTCAGTGGCTTCGTTTCCATAATGCGAACGGTGTCACCTTCCTGCGCGTCGTTGGTCTCATCGTGAGCCATGAGCCGCGTAGTCTTCTTAATGAACTTCCCGTAGATCGGGTGTTTGATCTGCCGGCGGATGGCGACCGAAATGGTCTTGTCCATCTTGCTGCTGATCACCACTCCGACTCGCTCCTTCCTTGCGTTTCTTGCTGTCTGTTCCATCTATCTCGCTGGCTTGGTGAGCCGTATACCGTTCCTCACCAACTACCAATTGCCTCGTATCTAGGTCGTTGCCGTTTCTTTCTGTTTCAAAATTGTCTTGAGTCGCGCTATGAGTCGCCGCTTTTCGCGAATGATCATCGGGTTCGGCAACTCGGCGATTGCGTGCTGAAAATGCAGCTGGCGCAGTTGGTCGGTCTCCTCCCGAACGCGCTCCGCAATCTCGTCGAGACTCAGCTCGCTTATTTCTTTTGCTTTCATCTTATTACGTATCTGTCGGGGCTTACGATTCGGTGTAGTCTGGTCGTTTGACGACCGTCGTCTGAATCGGAAGCTTGTGACGCGCCAGGCGCATGGCCTCGACGGCGAGGTCGTAAGGAATTCCACCGCCCACTTCAAAGAGGACTGTGCCGGGCTTCACTACGGCTACCCAGAATTCAGGAGATCCCTTTCCCTTACCCATTCTTACTTCAGCAGGCTTCTTCGTGATGGGTTTGTCAGGGAAGATCCGAATCCACACCTTTCCCGTACGTTTCATGCGCCGGGTCATTGCAATTCGAGCGGCCTCAATCTGGCGACTCGTGATGCGCCCCGGTTCCAGCGCTTTGATGCCGAAATCCCCGAAAGACACTTGCGTACCTCGGCCAGCCACACCTTTGATGCGGCCCTTCATCATCTTCCGGTACTTCGTACGCTTGGGCATCAACATGATTCTACTCTCCGTCTAGATCGATCTATCTCTACTGGTTCCGTCCGGTCTTTTCGCGTCGCCTTCTTCCGCGGGCCGTCCGCTCGGGCTGCATCTGCTGCATCTGCTGACGCTGGGCCTGAACGTTGGGGCTGAGATCGGGCTTGCCGAGGATTTCTCCTCGATAGATCCAGACCTTGACACCCGTCGTTCCGTAAATCGTAAAGGCAGTCGCTGCCGCATAGTCGATGTCGGCCCGAACCGTATGCAATGGCACACGGCCCTCCAGGTACTGCTCGGTGCGGCCCATTTCTGCGCCTCCAAGTCGGCCCGAAACTTTAACACGAATCCCTTCAGCTCCCATGCGCATGGCCGCCGTCAGTGACTGCTTCATCGCACGCCTGAACGAAACCCGGCCCTCAAGCTGCTGAGCGATATTCTGCGCCACGAGGCTGGCATCGAGCTCCGGCCTCTTGATCTCGTTGATGTTGATCTGGATATCCTTGTTCGTAAGCTTCTTGATCTCCTCGCGCAGTTTCTCAACCTCGGTCCCGCCTCGCCCGATCACGACTCCGGGGCGACTTGTGTGGAGCGTCAGGATTACACGCTTCGGTGTCCTCTCGACGACCACTCGACTGAGTCCGGCACGACGGAGTCGGGCTGACAAATAGTCGCGGATTTCCCGATCCTCAACCAGCTTTCCGGCGAAGTCTTTCTCAGCGTACCAGTTCGAATCCCAGCCACGAATGATGCCGAGTCGAAATCCGATGGGATGTGTTTTCTGTCCCAATGTATTGTTCAGTTAGTGCTAGAGATTTGAGCGGAGACTGCGGACATCTATTCTTCTTCGTCAGAGCTCTCATTCTCCGTCGAAACAACGACGGTAAGATGGCTCGTGCGTTTGAGTATGCGGTGCGCGCGGCCACGCGGTTGTGGACGGTAGCGCTTGAAGGTCGGACCCGCATCAACGCGAATCTCGCTGATGACGAGTGCGGTTTCATCAAAGCGCTCGTCTGGATTCAGATCCATTAAGTTGTGAACGGCCGACAGGATGGTTGTCTTGACCGTGCTGGTAACCTTCTGGGGCAAAAAATTGAGAATGCTTAAAGCTTCCGGCACGGGCTTGCCACGCACGACATTCACCACCGGGCGCATCTTGCGTGGCGAACTGCGAATATGTTTTCTGACCGCTCTTGCTTCCATGACTATGCTCCTTACTAGGCTGATTCGACCGTGCCCGTTATCGCTTTTGTCCGGCATGTCCCCGGAAGGACCGCGTCGGCGAAAACTCACCCAGTCGATGGCCGACCATATTCTCCGTCACGTAGACAGGAATGAACTGCTTGCCATTGTGCACGGCGAACGTGTGCCCCACGAAATCAGGTGTGATCATGGATGCTCGGCTCCATGTCTTGATGACCTTCTTCTTACCTGTCTGATTAAGCTCGTCTACCTTGTTCTGCAGCTTGTAGTAAACGAAGGGGCCTTTTTTGAGCGACCGTGCCATATCGTAAATCCTTGTTGTCGGCGTCGAGCCGAACGTATTACTTCTTGCCTCTTCGGCGAATGATGTACTTGTTGGATTGCTTCCGCTTCTTACGCGTCTTGTAACCCTTGGCCGGGACTCCAGTGGGCGATGTCGGGTGTCCACCGGACGCTTTCCCTTCTCCACCACCCATGGGATGGTCTACCGGGTTCATCGCCACGCCACGGGTCTTTGGTCGAACCCCGAGCCACCTCTTTCGTCCTGCCTTTCCGAGATCGATGTTCATGTGGTCCGGATTGCTCGTCGTGCCGATTGTAGCCGAGCAGTTCACGGGGACCATGCGGGTTTCTCCAGACGGCAGGCGGAGGATAGCGTGCTTTCCCTCTCGGGCCGTAAGCTGAGCGTAGGTACCGGCCGACCTGGCGAGCTGAGCCCCTTTGCCCGGCTTCATCTCGATAGCGTGCACCAGCGAACCCACGGGGATTTCGGACAGCGGGAGGCAGTTGCCCGGTTCCGGCGGAGAGCCGGCGCCGTTCATGACTGTCTGTCCCACTACCATCTCGGTCGGTGCGATTACGTACCGTTTCTCTCCGTCCGCATATACAAGCAGAGCGATGCGTGCCGAGCGATTCGGATCATATTCGATGCCTGCGACCCGAGCTGGAATCCCCCGCTTGTCGCGCTTGAAATCGATGTGACGATAGCGACGCTTGTGCCCACCACCCTGATGCCGAACCATGATGCGGCCGGTATTATTCCGACCGCCCTTCCGCTTGACGGGTCCGAGAAGGCTCTTCTCCGGCGAGCTCTTCGTGATCGTTTCGAAACCCGAAACTGATCGGTGCCGCTGACCCGGCGTATTCGGCTTTAATTTCTTGATTGGCATCTCTCTAGCAGTTCGATTCGCTGTCTATCTAAACTTCCTCGAAGAAGTCTATCTGCTCGCTGTCCGGAAGGAGCGTAACGATAGCCTTCTTATACGAGGCCACACGGCCCTCCACGACGCCTCGGCGCGTGTGCTGACGACGCCGCTTTCCGCGCACCACCATCGTCCTGACTTCCTTAATCTTTACGGCCGGATAACGCTCCTGAAGAGCATCCCGGATCTCAATCTTGTTTGCGTCCCCTCGCACGACAAATGCGTAGTGGCCGCTCTCCATGAGTGACGTCATCTTCTCCGTCACCAGGGGCCGTATGAGCACTTCCTTCTTCATCGTTTCCTTTGTGGAATCTGTTCTTGTCTCAGGCCGAGGTTACTTCTGTCTT